>JAKITW010000013.1 GCA_021647905.1 Desulfobacterales bacterium
GTCGAAATCCGGCAAGACTTCAAGAAGCAATCCGTCCTCTGCCCATAGAGGCACAGCCACCACTGACGGATTGCCAAGTCGTGTCTGCGCCACAAGCGTGGTATGCAAACCAGGTTCATCCTCATCCGCCTTCTCGAATTGCACATCCTTCCACGATGCGTCATCCGGAAAACCAATGATAGCCTGATTGGCCTGACCCTGTTTGGCAACCTTTTCCCCGTCTCCGTCCATCAAAGCCTTTTCCAGTCTTTCCAAGAGTGAATCGGGTACTTGCACCATCTCTTCGTAGACCGCTTGCACCAGGGTGTCGATCTCATCCGGCAGGGTTAACTCCTGTTTCTCCTGCAAAAGGCACCAGGTCCGCAAGAGGAGCTCTTCACGATATACCGCCCCCCACCAGAGTGGTTTCCCGAAAGAAGGTGGCTCGTCCCCGACGAGTCCGGCAACCAAGAGTTGAGGCTCTGGTATCGGCCGGAATTCCCTTGTGTGCCTCCACAACCGCCCGGCCCGTTGAAGGACAAGATCGACGGGGGCGAGGTCCGTGGCTATCACATCGAAATCAAGGTCAAGGCTCTGTTCCGCCACCTGGGTGGCGATGAGGATTTTCCGGCCGGACCGTCCCCCATCCTCGCCGAAGGTAGCCAAGGCCAGTTCCTCACGTTTCTGCCGTTGATTGGAAGGGAAACGGGCATGAAAAAGATAGATTTCTGTCCCGTCAGTTAAGCGTTTCCCGACAGATTGCCCTTGTGCCTTGATTGTCTCACCATTCGGGAAAAGCCTGTACAGCTCCTGAGCACGTTGCACCGTGTTGACCAGGGCCAGCCCCAAGCCGCCATTTGCAAGTTTTTCCTCCAATGCTGAACGTATTGCCGGTAGATCCGACGAGATTCCAAACAGGTTTATTTTCAAACGCCGAGCGGGGTCTGCCTCGAAATGGACCTGATCGACTCTGCCAGAGTGGAACATGGAGAGACGAGGGTACTCCACCTCATGCGCGGGAAGATCGGTATTGACAACCTCCGCCAATTTGCGCCGGATCGACGGGGGCATGGTCGCGGAGAGCAGCACAATCGATGAGCCCAGCGCCAGCAACCAGCGCATCAAGTGAATCAGTAATGTGCCGGTGTAGGCATCGTAGGCATGAATTTCATCGAAAACCACCACCCGATTTGCAAGCCCCCACAAACGGACAAAGTTGTGCCGAACCGGCAGAATGGGCAACAAAGCCTGGTCCACTGTGCCAACACCATATTCCGACAGGAGCGCCCGCTTCTTGGAAGTGAACCATTCCCCGGCCCGGATCTCGCCTCCGGTATCGGGATCGTGGATGCCGGAAAGACGCAGATTCTGAAAGGTGTCATTAAGTAGCGTGGCGCCATGCACCAGTTGCAGATCGAGCTTCCGGTTGCCTCCCTGGCCGGATAAAAACCTGAGGGTTCGTTTGAACATGGCGTTCCCTGTGGCCTTGGTCGGTAGAGCCACATAGAGCCCTCGATGGCCGCACTTGCGCTGTAGCTCCAGATGTGCGTAGAAAGCGGCCTCTGTCTTCCCCTCTCCCATGGGTGCCTCCACCAACAGAATGGCAGGCTTTGTCAGTGCTGCAAGGGCCTCGCTGACCGCTTGCTGCAACGGACGGGGAGAAAAGCTGAAAACTTCCTCGAAGGGCCTGGATTCTTGGGAAAGCTGAGTTCGTGACTCCCAGCCGATTGCGTTCAATGCCTTTTCCGCCTTAACTCTGCTCTTTCGAAACCAGCCAGGGAGGTCAGGGCAATCATCAGGACAACCGAAGGGAAACCATTCTTCATTGGAACCAATCCAATCGGCAAAACTCGTAAGTCCCGCCAGCAACATAAATTCAGGCCCGGAAATGGTCGGCTTTGAGGGTAGTACTGAAGGGTTGAAAACCCCAAGCAAAGCCTCCGCAAGGCCATGACGAGCTTGTGTCCAATCATTCCTTACTTCTTCAAGTCGCTCGCCCCTGCCAACATAAATTTCTAGCGACGCCTTATCTTTCGCGTTTTCTGAGGCCCGATTGCCATGATGACAACCAACCGCATCCGCCGCCAGTTCGGCCAAATCTTCCGGCCATTCCCGGTCACGCAGAATCTCTGCCAAAGCAATCTGACCAACAAATCCGTGTCGGATGACGATATTCGGACTTCGTGGAAGACGCAAACCTGTCTTAGGAAGCAGCTCCGGCCACTTGGACTGAAACCCCGGACAAGACTTTCCCAGATCATGGCAGGATGCCAGGAACAAGAGCCACGGGCGTGCCTCCCCCCAGCCCATCCCCAATATTGCCGCCATCATGTCACGTGTCTTCTCTGGTTCACGTGCCAGTATCGCGTCCACACTGGCAGCAACATCTAGCAAGTGAAGGATGAGGGGGTGCCACTCTGAATCCCCATTTCTGGACGTCTTTGCCCACAAGTATCCAAATATTTTGTCCAACCCAATCCTCTTGATTTTCATTCCTTCCCAACCGCTGCCACATCCAGACAGTGATAAGGCAGCAAATGATATCGCAACGGTTGGCCTTCCTCGGCTTTTTCCGCCTTGCCCCAATAGTTAAAAAACCGTTCGAACCGTTTCATTGTTTAAACCGTTTGTTGAACTAACTGTTTAAGCGTTTAAACCGTTTCAGCCGCTTAAGCGTTCCAGCGTTCAAACCGTTTGAGCGTTTGGGCCGTTACTTTTTCAGATACGACTGCAGCATTGCGTCAAATTCTTCCATTTCAGGATCTTTCGGTTTCTTGTATTTCTGGCCCTTAAACTTGCTCCTCTTCAGGTGCTCGATAAACTTGTGCAACATGATCGACAGTTTCCGGTGCTGATCTATCAGTATCTCTGCCTTTTCCCGGACGATATATCCCTGGTCCTGGGCCACATAGAGTTGGCAGCGCACCTCGCCACAGCTCCCCTTGGCAATGGCAAGAAATTGGATGAATTCCTGGTTGCCGCCCCGTTCGTACCCCTCGGCGATGTTGGACATCACAGACACCGAGGCACGGCGGATCTGGTCTCTGAGGCCGTAGTCCTTGGCAAAATTCCCCTTGGCGGTCGCGGCATAGATCTGGTTGGTCAACACCCTTGCCAGTTTCCAGGTTTCCAGGTCTTCGAAGTTTTTCACGATCATTGTTATACCTCGTTTGAGCCGTTCCAGCGTTTAAACAGTTTAAACCGTTGGAACCGTTTGAACGGTTACTTCCTAAAACCCGATTTTCCGCTTCGGTTTCTCATCCGTGTCCAGCAACTGCCGGATCGCCTTAAAGACTATCTGGAAGTTCTCGTCGTACTCGGCGAGTCTGTTTTCCAGGATTTCGAGCCGGTCGGCAAACTCCTTGTGGCCGGCAACCATTTCGCGAAGCTTCACAAAGGCCCGCACCACATAGATACTGACCTCGACGGCTCTCTTCGTTTTCAGGATCGACGCGACCATCAAGGCCCCGTGTTCGGTAAATACAAGGGGAGAATATCTTCTTCCACCATGACCGGCAGCATCACTTGAGGTCGCAAATTGCGATCTCAAGTTTTGTCGGTCTCGTAACAACCCGAAAGGCTTCAAATGCCACCTAATAACATCAACTACTTACAACATGACACACGTCCGTCTCGCAGGTTGTTGCGAGACCGACAAATGTTATTGGATTGCGGACAGAAGAACAATGCTAGATTATTACCAGGGTTTTGATAGGCAAAACCTAGTAGTCGGCCTGATGGTTTACCGGACCGGGGACCAACGGCGGAACAGGTCCTCAGCTCCGGGCACCAAGCAGGTCGAGCAGGCGGGCGTGGATATTATCAAAGCCGCCGTTGGAGAGGATGGCGATCACGTCGCCCGGTATTGCGCTACGGCGGAGATGGTCAAGAATTTCGTCGGTATCGGCAAAGTAAAGGGCGTCCCGGCCGCGGCTGGCAAGATCCGCCACCAGTTGTTTGCTGGAAAAGCGTTCCCCGGGCGGCACCTTGTGCAGGGCCGGCGGCTCGCGGACAATGACCATATCGCTGTGGTCAAAACAGCCGGCATAACGCCCCTGGAAAACGTTGCGCATCGAGGTGTTGGTGCGGGGCTCAAACACGGCTATCAGCCGCCGCCCCTGGTATGCCTCGCCTAATGCGGCCAGGGTCTCCCGCACCGCGGTGGGGTGATGGGCAAAATCATCGATCACCGTGATCCCGTCCACCTCGCCGCGCACCTCCTGCCGCCGTTTGACCCCCTTGAAAGAGGCCAGCCCGGCGGCCGTTGTTTCCGGACCGATGCCGAGCCGGTGCAGCACAGCAATGGCCGCCAGTCCGTTCAGGCCGTTATGGCGGCCAGGCATCGGGCTTGCAAAATCACCATAGAACTCATCCCGGTATTGGACCCGGAAGGTCGTGCCCCGGGGGGTTACCCGCAACTCCTCCAGTTGCCAGTCCGCATCCGCTCCCTGGCCGTAGCTCTCCACCCGGCAGCGGGCCTGGGACACGATCTCCCGCACCACCGGATCATCGGCACAGGCGATGATGCAGCCGTCCCCGGGCATGATCGCCACCAGCCGTGCAAATGATCTTTTCACCGCCTCCAGATCTTCATAGATATCGGCATGGTCGAACTCGATACTGGTGATGATCGCGATCTCGGGCCGGTAATGGAGAAACTTGGGTCCCTTGTCAAAAAAGGCGGTGTCATACTCGTCGCCCTCAAGTACGAAAAAAGGGCTGTTGCTGGTGTTGAAATTGCGGCCGAACTCCTGGACCAGGCCGCCGATCATGAACCCGGGGGTATTGCCGGCCGCATGGAGCATGACCGCCAGCATGGAGGAAGTGGTGGTCTTGCCGTGGGTGCCGGCCACCACCAGCGGACGCTTGCCGGCCAGAAAAAAGGTCCGGATCGCCTGGGGAAAGGACAGATAGGGAATCCCGGCCGCGGCCAGGGCAACGGCCTCGGAATTCTTCCGGGTGACGACATTGCCGACCACCACCAGGTCGGGCCGGGGAACAAGGTTCTCCGGCCCATGGCCGCTGATCACCGGGATCCCCAGCCGGGCCAGAAAATCGCTCATCGGCGGGTAGACCTGCCGGTCGGAACCGGTGACCTTGTACCCCTGGCCATGGAGCAGACCGGCCAATGCGCCCATGCCGGTGCCGCAGATGCCGATCAAGTGGATATGACCGATGG
The DNA here is from genome assembly GCA_021647905.1 of Desulfobacterales bacterium. Lineage (NCBI taxonomy): Bacteria > Pseudomonadati > Thermodesulfobacteriota > Desulfobacteria > Desulfobacterales > Desulfobacterales bacterium. Next base: position 5,159 of record JAKITW010000013.1, read on the forward strand.
AACCAGGGACCCGGTTCAGGTCGGGAGAAAGTTGCGCGCCTTGGTCAGCAGCCGGGAGATTCATGGGGTTCCGTTGGCAAGGCCTGGGGGAAACGGACCGGACAACCGGCCGCCGCGGCTGCAAGATGCGGCCGCGGCTAGCCCGCTGAAGAGAAAAACGGGCTACGAGCGAACAGTATCGTGGACCGACCGGTAGATGGAGTCAAAGGTCTCGCCAAAGTTGCCCGGCGAAAGACGGCCCACCTCAATGAACTTGACCACGATCTCCTTGGCAACCTTGAGAATCGCCTCATCGGATACCGGTTTGATCTGGGAGTCCGGCCCTGGTAAGGGGATGTTTTTCTTTCCTGTCATGGAGTCACCATAAAAAAAACCTCTGCTGCCGGAAGAAGGCCGTTTCTTTACCAGGACAGCAGAGGTATTTTTCTCATAGGAAAAACCGACAAGGCCCTCCCTAAAGAACCGGTTCAAACAGCCTCGGCCGAGGCCATGGAAGTATGGGTGGTGGAGCTAAGCGGGATCGAACCGCTGACCTCTTGAATGCCATTCAAGCGCTCTCCCAGCTGAGCTATAGCCCCATTCCCGAAAGGAGACCCGGACAGCGCCCGGGACGGCCCCCTGCGAAAACAGGGCTTGGATACCATGTTTGCCGAACCGGTGTCAAGTTTTTTCTCCGGGAACCGAGGCTGGGCAAGGTATAGCACTTGCCAAGCCCATCATACTCTGTTAGAGTATTTCGTCTTTATTCGGACCTGTTACCCTGCCTGGCGGCACCCCGGGCAAGCGACCGCCGGGGGACTCCGGAAAGGGTGGTTGCCGATGACATGGTTCCAGCAAGTTCGGGCGGTTCCGGTTCATTTCAGGGGCGCCGCCATTCCTGTCCCCGGGCGGACCGATCTTCAATCTTTTCCTTAACAATTTCTTTTGAGGACCCAAAGGACCACTTCATATGTTCTCTCCACTGAACGCAATACTTGGCTGGCTGTCCAACGATCTGGCCATTGATCTGGGCACGGCAAACACCCTGGTGTACATGAAGGGCAAGGGCATCGTCCTCAGGGAACCCTCGGTGGTCGCCATCCGCACCGACGCCCGGGCAAACAAGGTATTGGCCGTGGGCAAGGAGGCCAAGATGATGGTCGGCCGGACCCCTGGCAATATCGTCGCCACCCGGCCGATCAAGGACGGGGTCATTGCCGACTTCGAAGTCACCGAGGCCATGCTCCGCTATTTCATCAACAAGGTGCATAACCGCCGCACCTTTGTCCACCCCCGGATAATCATCAGCGTGCCTTCGGGCATCACCCAGGTGGAAAAACGGGCGGTCAAGGAATCGGCTGAATCGGCCGGAGCCCGGGCCATCTATCTTATCGAAGAGCCGATGGCCGCGGCAATCGGCGCCGGACTGCCGATCACCGAACCCACCGCCAACATGATCGTGGATATCGGCGGCGGCACCACCGAGGTGGCGGTGATCTCCCTGGCCGGGATCGTCTACGCCAAGTCGGTACGGACCGCCGGCGACAAGATGGACGAGGCGATCCTGCAGTACATCAAGCGCAAGCACAACATGGCGATCGGCGAGCGATCGGCCGAACAGATCAAGATCACCATCGGCGACGTGATGCCCGACGAACCCTACCAGACCATGGATATCAAGGGCCGGGATCTGGTCTCCGGGGTGCCCAAGACCCTGACCATCAACTCGGCGGAGATCCGTACCGCCATTGCCGAACAGGTGGATGCGATTATCGATGCGGTGAAAATGGCCCTGGAACTGACCCCGCCGGAGCTGTCCGCCGACATCGTTGACCAGGGAATCATGCTCACCGGCGGCGGCGCGCTGCTGCGCAACCTTGACAAACGGCTGAACAAGGAGACCGGGCTGCCGATCATCATTGCCGACGATCCGCTCTCCTCGGTGGTGCTCGGCTCGGGCAAGGCCCTGGACAACATCGATATCCTGAAAGAGGTCATGATCAACTGGTAACGCACCCCGTGACCCTTACCGCCGCTTTCCGCCCGTCCTCCGCCGCCAGTGCCGGCCGTCTTCTGCCTGTCACCGGGAGCGCCGGGGGGTGACATCATGAGGAAACAACATGGCAGACAACGCCCCGGACAGTATAAGGTACTGCTTTACGGGGCCCTGCTCACCCTGATCCTGATCCTGATCATCTCCACCGTGGGAAGACAGGAGTTCGGTTCCTCCCATAAATTCTCCCTGGAACTGATCGGGCCGCTCCAGTCGATGGTTTCCCGGGCCACTGATTTCAGCCGTGAACTCTGGCAGGACTATTACGCCCTGCTTGACGTCCGTGACGAGAACAAACGACTCCGGACCGAGTTACAAAAGGCCCAGGAACGGAACAACCAGTACCGGGAGGCCGCCGCGACCAACGAAGGTCTGCGCCGGCTGCTCCACTTCAAGGAATCACTACCCCTGCCCACCTTGACCGCCCGGATCATCGGCAAGGACCCCTCCCTCTGGTTCCGGACCATCATCGTTGACCGCGGCAGCAAGGACGGGCTGGCAAAGGGAATGCCCGCGGCCACGGCGGCAGGGATCGTCGGCGAGGTCCTCGGCACCTCGCCCAACTATGCCAAGATCCTCCTGGCCACCGACCCGAACAGCGCCATTGACGTGCTGCTCCAGCGCGGCCGGACCCGCGGCATTTTAAAGGGCCAGGGCAGCGACCGCTACCGGCTGCACTATGTGATGAAGAACGCGGACGTGGTCAAGGGCGACCGGGTGGTGACCTCGGAAATGGGCGGGATCTTTCCCCAGGGATTGCTGGTGGGCACGGTTTCCAGGGTGTACCAGGACCAGCGCTCCATGTTTCAGGAGATCGAGGTCGAGCCGGCCGTTGATTTCAGCCGGCTGGAAAACGTCATTATCATCATGAAAAAAAATTCTCCGGCCCAATAGCCATCCACTGACCCATGTCCGTTCTGGTCTTTCTCCTTATCGGGGTTCTGCTGCTGGTCATCCAGACCTCGCTACTGCCGGTGCTGCCGACCTGGCTGGGGCGGCCGGAGTTCACCTTTCTGCTCATCGTCTTCATCCCCTCGCGACTGGACCTGGTCCGGGGGGCGGTGGTGGTTTTTTTCATCGGGCTGTTGACGGATATCTTTTCCGGGATATTCCTGGGTCTCTATCCCATCACCTATCTGCTGATTTTCTTCACCCTGAAGACACTGTACCGTTATATGGCGATCAATGATTCCCTTTACCGGGCCCCGGTGGCAGCGGCCGCCTATCTCCTGGGCAGCGGACTGATGTTCGTCGCGGCCACTGTTTTCGGCCCGGGCGGCAGCCCTGAATGGTCCTGGGGGCCGCTTCTGCTCCAGACGCTGATGATCGCCATCCTGGCCATGCCCTGCTTCACCCTGTTCGACTATTGCTGGCAGCGGACAACGACCAGACCCAAAACCCGCTGGTCCCTGTTCAACAAAAAGCAGAACCACAACCGGTTCCGCACCTGAGCCGAAGCGCAGCAGCCGATGAAGTTCAAGAGAAGGCGGATTGACGCCAGAATATACCGGGTCGACGAAGAAGAGTTGACCAATCTCAAGCGCCGGACCGATATCGCCGCCATGGTGATCATCAGCCTGCTGGCGCTGATCATTGCCCGGCTCTGGTTCCTGCAGATTCACAGCGGCCCGCTTTACAAACAACTGGCCGACACCAACCGGGTCCGGGTCCTGGACATCCCCGCTCCCCGGGGCAATATCCTTGACCGCAATGAAAAAATCATCGTTACCAACCGCCCCTCTTTCAACCTTGTCTGGAACAAGGAAGACACCCCTGACCCGGAGGCGATGATCCAGCGTCTTTCCCGGATCACCGGCGTGGACATCGCTGTCTTTCTCGAACGGATCCGGGCCGCCGCCGATCTGCCCCGCCATATTCCCGTCACCCTTAAGGAGGACATCCCCTGGCATACCCTGGCCGCGGTGGAAAACAACCACCTGGAACTGCCCGGCATCCGGATAGTGGCCCTGCCCATCCGCGACTACCCGCACCAGGACCTTGCCGGCCACCTGATCGGTTACCTTGCCGAAATCAACCCAAAAGAACTGAAGGAAAAACAATGGGACAACTATGGGCGCGGCGACCAGATCGGCAAGATGGGGATAGAAAAACTGTTCGAGGAGTATCTGCGCGGTGAAAAGGGCAGGCAGTACATGGAGGTGAACGCCCAGGGCTTTGAACAGCGCCGCCTCAAGGGGATCGGCGCCCTGCCCGGCAACGACATCCAGTTGACCATTGATCTTGATCTCCAGGCCGTTGCCGAACAGGCCATGGTCGGCAAGGCCGGGGCAGTGGTGGCCATGGAGGTGGACAGCGGCCGGGTTCTGGCCCTGGCCAGTTCACCCACCCTGCCGCTGCATCAATTCCTGGGCGGCATCTCCAGCAAAAACTGGCGGGCACTGCTCAACAACCCCCTCCATCCCCTGATCAACAAACCGATCATGGGCCAGTACCCGCCCGGTTCCACCTACAAGATCGTCACTGCCCTGGCCGGGCTCTCCGAGGGGATCGTCACCCCTGACACCGTGTTCTACTGTTCCGGGTCCCTGGAGTTCGGCAACCGCAGGTACGGCTGCTGGAAAAAAAACGGCCACGGCCCGGTCAATCTCAACCGCGCCCTGGTCGAGTCATGCGATGTCTATTTTTACCAGGTCGGCCAACGGCTGGGCGTGGATCTCCTGGCCAGGTATGCCGAGGGCTTCGGCCTGGGCCGGAAGACCGGGATCAAACTGGAGCATGAAAAAGAAGGCTTGGTCCCCACCACGTCCTGGAAAAAAAGACGCAAAAAGGTGGCCTGGCAAAAGGGTGAGACCTTGTCAATTGCCATCGGCCAGGGCTTCAACCTGACCACCCCGCTGCAAATCTGCCGGATGACCGCGGCCGGCGCCAATGGCGGCACCCTCTACCAACCGCAGCTGATCGAGCTGATCCAGCGGGCGGACGGAACGGTTGCCAAACAGTTCAGCCCGGTTGCCGAGGGCCGGGTGGCGGGCAATAAACGTTTCCTGGGCCTGATCGACAAGGCCCTGGTCGGGGCGGTGAACGACAAACACGGCACCGGCCGGGCCGCCAGACTGGAGAAGATTACCGTGGCCGGCAAGACCGGCACCGCCCAGGTGGTTCGCCTGAGCCGGTACAAGGATGTGGCTGAAGAGGATGTCCCCTATAAATACCGGGACCATGCCTGGTTCACCTGCTTTGCCCCGGCGGACAAGCCGGAAATCGCGGTGACCGTGCTGGTGGAACACGGCGGTCATGGCGGTTCGGTTGCCGGCCCCATTGCCAAACAGGTGCTGGCCGAGTATTTTGGCATAGATCTGGAACCAGCCCCGGACATGGCCGAGGCGACCCATTAGTTACTGAGAAGTTCGAACTGCAGTGTCAATCGTCCGATGTTTTGTTAGAGGACAATCCTGAATTTCAAACTGGACAGAAGTAAAAACTTGGACATTCATCAAGCTTTTGAACCGCAGAGGACGCGGAGGACCGCAGGGGGTGGCTTTTAAAATAACTTTACTCTGCGACCCTCTGCGTCCTTAGCGGTAAAAAATTGTTATTCATCATTGTCAGTCTCGCAACAACCTGCTCGACGGACGTGATTCGTCTTGTAACTTGTTGATTTTATTGGGTGGCATTTGAAGCCTTTCGGGTTGTTACGAGTTCATCATCATTCGCCTTTTGTGAAAAAAATGTTTCGTTTTGATCGACGGCTGCTGTTTAATTTCGACTGGGTGATGCTCTGCGTGGTGGCGGTGATCGCCTCCATGGCCCTGATCAACCTCTACAGTTCCAGCTACACCGGCAACGGCGCCTCGGCGGTATTTCTCAAGCAGCTCTATTTCTATCTCTTCGGCTTCGGCCTGATCCTGATGATGATCAGCTTCGACTACCGCAGCCTGCTCCTCTGGAACTATCCGCTCTACACAGCGGTCATTCTTCTCCTCCTGGCCGCCCTGCTTCTCGGCGGCGACGTTGCCCACACCCAGCGCTGGATCAACCTCGGTTTCTTCCGGCTGCAACCCTCGGAACCGGCCAAGCTGATGCTGGTCATCACCCTGGCCAGCTACTATTACCGCAAGGATACCGGCAAGGGTTTCACCCTGCGCGAACTGGCGGTCCCGGCCCTCTTGACCGGCCTGCCCTTTGTCCTGATTCTCAAGCAGCCGGACCTGGGCACCGCCCTGATGCTGGGCGCGATCTTCGTCTCCATGACCCTGTTCGTCAAACTGCGCTGGTCCACCCTGGCCACCCTGGGCGGGGGCTGCCTGGCCGCCATTCCCATTGGTTGGAAATTCTTTTTAAAGCCCTATCAGCGGCAGCGGATCGAGACCTTTCTCAACCCGGAGGCAGACCCGATGAACAGCGGTTACCATATCATGCAGTCCAAGATCGCGGTGGGCAGCGGGCTCAAATTCGGCAAGGGCTATCTCAAGGGGACCCAGGGCCACCTCCACTTCCTGCCCGAACGGCATACCGACTTCGCCTTTTCGGTCTGGGCCGAGGAGTGGGGCTTTGCCGGCAGCCTCTTCCTGGTGGCGATCTACTTTTTCATGATCCTCTGGGGCCTGAATATCGGTATCTCCTCCCGGGACAAATTCGGGGTCCTGCTGGCCTTCGGCATTGTCTCGTTGATCTTCTGGCAGGCGATCATCAACCTGTTCATGGTCATGGGCCTGCTGCCGGTGGTGGGCATCCCCCTGCCCCTGTTCAGCTACGGCGGCTCGTCGCTCCTGACCACCCTGCTCGGGATCGGTCTGCTGATGAATATCCGAATGCGCCGTTTTCAAGGAAAAGGGTGAGCGATTTTTTCAGAAAAACGGTATGGTTTCAGTTTATTGTCGGTCTCGCAACAATCGCTCGACGGACGTGTATCATGTTATAATTTGTTGATTTCGTTCGGTGGCATTTGAAACATTTCGACTTTTAGCGATTTCATCATCGTTAAACACCAACCTGGTTCGGGAAGACGGCAAGCTCTTCCCACCACATCCGGCAAAGGAACACGGTTATGAAGAAAATAATCCTCTTCACCAGCCTGGCCCTGATCGTATCCCTGGCCGCTGGCCCCCGCACCACCCTGGCCAAGTCTGACTGCGGCCATCGAGTGGTCAGGGGCGACACCCTCTGGCAGATCAGCGACACCTATCTCGCCGATCCGCTGCTCTGGCCGACGATCTGGCGGAACAACCCGGAAATAAAAAATCCCGACCTGATCTTTCCGGAACAGATGCTCAGGATTCCGGGCCAGAGCACTGTCTGCACCAAGTACCAATGCGTCTACCAGGTAGTCAAGGGCGATACCCTCTGGCATATCAGTTCCATCTACCTCCGCGACCCGATGCTCTGGCCGAGGATCTGGCAGAGCAATCCCGAGATCAAGGACCCGGACCTGATCTTTCCCAAACAACGGATCCGGGTGCCCTGTGCTGAAGAAAAAAGAACCCAGGCGGTTGCAATCCCTGGGATCGAATCCAGCCGGCCGCCCCTGGCCCCGGCCCGGCCGGAGCCGGAAAAAGGGCTGGAGATCGGACCGCCGGCCGGGACCCCGGGCGGTCCCAATCCGGTGCTCACCCAAAGCGAGGCTGACAGCCAGACCAAGACCGATGTCTTTGGCCCCGGGCTCGGGGTGGTGGTAAAAGAACCGGTGGTCTGGGGCCGGGTGATCGGCCAGGACAACGGCTGGAGCACGGCCGGGGCCAACGAAACGCTGCTCATCGACAGCACCGGCGCCACGGTCGGACAACGCTACGGCGTCTATCGGGACCTGGGCCAGGTCCGTCATCCCAAAACCGGAAAAAAGATGGGGCACCTGGTCGTCGAGGTGGGCGTGGTCGAGGTTACGGCCCTGGGATCACCAAGCCACACCGCCCGGATCGTATCGATCTTTCAGGAGATAAGCAGCAACGACTATCTCGGCCCGCTGCCCCGGCAACAGGTGGTACCGATGCCTGTTGATCAACTGCGGCCGGACTTGAGCGGCACGGTGATCGCCCTCTTTAACCTGCGTAGCGTTGTTGCCGGCCGCGACATCCTTTACCTGGACCGGGGCGCCGGGGACGGCCTGGAGCCGGGCGACATACTCTATATCAGCAAGGAACGGAACAAAAAAAGCGCGGTCCGGGTGATCAGGGTCACGGACAGCACCGCAACCGCCATGGTGCTGCCCACCACCAACGGGTTCGTGTTTCCCGGCGACCGGCTCGCCGCGGTGCCATGATTCAGGGGACTGTAAAAAGTGAAAAGTGAAAAGTAAAAAGTGAATAGTGAACAGTGAACAGTGGCTTGGTTGCCGAATTTTTGCCTGTGACAATCAGTAGTTTTTCACATTTCACTGTTCACATTTCACTGTTCACATTTCACTGTTCACAGCCATTTCTTCTTCTTTCCCGCCTCCAGGACCAGGTCCCGCAGCGCCCGGATGAACCGGGGATCGAGGTTGAGCGACCCGGTCCGCTTCAGTTCCATGCCCAGGGACCGGGCCAGGTCCCGGTAGAGGATATCGATTTCGTACAGGGTCTCGACATGGTCCGAGACAAAACTTATCGGCACCATCAGTACCTGGCGGCAGCCTTGCCGGGCCAGCCGTTCCAGGGTCTCCGGGGTTGACGGGGCCAGCCACCGCACCGGCCCGCTCCGGCTCTGAAAGCAGAGGGTGCCGGTCTTGCCGGTCTTCTTTTCCACCGCGGCAATGGTCCTCCGGATCTGGTCCAGATAGGGATCACCCTGGTCAATGAACTTCCTGGGCAGGCTGTGGGCGCTGTAGACCAGCCGGGTCGGCCCGGCCTTTATCCCGGCCAGACCGGAGGTGATCCGCTCGGCCAGGCAATCGACATAGTCGGGCTGCTCCGGCCATTCCCGGATCTCGGCCAATTCAAGGCCCGGGGCGATGCGGGCCGCGGCCTGCCGGAGATCGTCGATTGAGGAACCGGTGGTGGCCACCGAATAATGGGGGTACAGGGGCAGGGCCACGGCCCGGGAAATTCCGGCATCAACCAGCTCGCCCAAGGCCACGGCGCCATCCGGCTGCCAGTAGCGCATGGCCATCACCACCTGGAACTCGCCATATTCCTTGAGCTGCGCGGCCAGGGCCTGTCCCTGGCCGGCGGTGATCCTTGCCAGCGGCGAACCGCCGCCGATGAGATTGTAGGCGGCCCGGCTCTTCGGGGCCCGCCGATGGGCAATGAACCGGGCCAGGGGCTTCTGCAGTAATTTCGGCCCCAGGCGGATGATCTTGCGGTCGGAAAAAAGGTTGCAGAGAAAGGGCTCCACATCCGCGGGTTTTTCCGGCCCGCCCAGGTTGAGCAGGATAACGCCGATGGGTGGTGGCATGTGCGTACTCACGGATTTGCGTTAAAAAGTGGCTGCCGGCCAAAGCAGCTATGTTGTTAGCTGCCACGGGCAGGCCGGTTAACCAGGTTGCCCATGCGCTACTTGCTGACCGGACACTGGAGACACATTAATTTTTTCAGGTTGTCCTTTACGGCCTTCCGGTCCCTGGCGGCAAGACCACCTGTTCTTTTAATGATAAGGCGGCTGTCCAGGGTGAAAAGTTTCATCCGTACCTTGGAGGGAGCCGGGAGGCCGGCCTTTTTTAAACTTCCGATGGGTGTATCCAGCGGCCAATCGGGATTATTCACACTGGTAATCATTGCCAAGACACAGTTTTCAGCAGGATCGTTAAAGCTCTCAAAATCAGACAATACCAGGGCCGGCCGCTTTTTCTCCGCGGTTTTATCCGTAAAGGGAAAAGGCACAACCACAACATCAAAAATTTTATAAGTCACGGTAAGCCTCTTCGTCGTATTGTGACGACCATTCGGAGAACGTACCCACAAGCGCCTTGGCAAACTCGAGGTCGATCGGTGTTGCCTTGCGGATCATAACCTTTTGATTTTCAGTAACTTCAAAGGCTACCGCGTCGCCCGGCCGCAGCCCTAAAAGTTTTCTGATCTTTCCAGGAATAGTTGCCTGGCTTTTGCTGGTAAGTTTGCTCATTACGGCTTCCATGTCACCACTCCCTTGCTTGATTAACTCCTGGTATGATAGTAATACCGTATTACCTTACTGTCAAACTTTTTTAGATGAAAGTCGCCGCCAAGCGCCGTCCTTGCCATGCCGGAGTGACGCCTTTGATTATTTCGTTGTGTCCAGCCGTTTTTCTGTCTTAGGTGGTTCTTGTGGTATTGCGGTCGGAGAAATGCTTGCGGATCCGGGCCGGTCCGGGCTATAACATGGGGGGATCGGCCCGGGCCGCAAACAGCGCCATGCCCTCCTGTTCCGCACACGACCAAAACTTCACCAGGGGAAAAACATGCCCGCTCTCCCGCCGATCTATCTCATTGATGGCAGCGCCTATATCTACCGGGCCTATCATGCCATTGCCCCGCTCTCGAACAAGAGCGGGCTGCCCACCCATGCGGTGCTGGGCTTTACCAATATTCTCCTCAGGGTGCTGCGCGATAAGGCGGTGGAGTATCTGGCCGTGGCCTTTGACGCCAAGGGTCCCACCTTCCGCCATGCGGCCTATCCCCGGTACAAGGCCAACCGGCCGGCAATGCCCGACGACCTGATCCCGCAGATCCCCTATATCAAGGAGTTGGTCAAGGCTTACAATATCCTCGCCCTGGAGCAGCAGGGGGTGGAGGCCGACGACCTGATCGCCTCGGCGGCCGTTGCCCTGTCCCGGACCGGCCATCCGGTGGTGGTGGTCTCCGGCGACAAGGACCTGTTCCAACTGGTATCCGACCGGGTAAGCCTGTGGGAGCCGATGAGAGACCTGCACTATGATCCGGCCGCGGTCCATGAAAAATACCAGGTGACCCCGGAGCAGCTGCTCGATTTTTTTGCCCTGATCGGCGATGCCGGCGACAATGTGCCCGGGGTGCCCGGGGTGGGTCCCAAGACCGCGGAAAAGCTGATCAACCAGTTCGGCTCCCTGGAGGCTCTCTATGCCGATCTGGCCCGGCTGGGCAAGAAAAAACTTACCGAAAAGCTGGCTGCCAACCGCGAGGCGGCCTTTCTCTCAAAAAAGCTGATCCGGCTCAAGGAAGATGTCCCGGTGCCGCTGGAGCCGGCGGCCTATCAGCGGCAGGAACCGGATATTGTCCGGCTCAAGGAACTGTTCAGCGAACTCGGCTTCACCCGGCTGCTCAAATCAGAGGTCCCGGCCGGGTCGGTGGGCCGGTCCGGCTTCGTCCTGGTGCAGGACCAGGACTCCCTTGAACAGATGCTCGGGGAGTTTGACAAGGCCCCTTTCCTGGTGGTCGATACCGAGACCTCCTCCCTGGACCCGCTCACCGCCGACCTGGTCGGGATCTCGCTCTGTATCTCGGCCGGGCAGGCCTTTTATATCCCGGTCGGCCACCGGGACGAAACCGGCGAACTGCTCCCCGGGCAGATGAAACAACAAACGGTCCTGGACCAGCTCCGGCCCTGTCTCGAAGACCCGGAGCTGGCCAAAATCGGCCATAACCTCAAGTTCGACTACTCTGTTTTTCTTACCCATAAGATCCGCTTGGCCGGGCCGTTATGGGATACGATGATCGCCTCCTACCTCCTGGAACCGTCGCGCCGCACCCACGGCCTGGACGACCTCTGCCGGGAACACCTGGACCTGGCCCTGACCAGTTTCGCCGAGGTGACCGATAAGGACAAACGGCCGGACAGCTTTGTCCGGGTAAAACTCGAAGCAGCCAGGGACTATTCCTGCGAGGATGTCTATGCCACCTGCCGGCTGTGGGAGTTGTTCAGGCCAAGGCTGGAACAAGACGGGCTCTGGCCGCTTTTTGCCGAGCTGGAGATGCCCCTGGTACCGATCCTGGCCAATATGGAACGGACCGGGATCATTGTTGACAGTAAACTGCTGGCCGATCTGTCCACCGAGTTCGCGGCCCAGCTCGATGAGCTGGAAAAGGAGATCCATCACCTGGCCGGCGGCCCGTTCAATATCAACTCCCCGCGGCAACTGGGCGAGGTCCTGTTCGACAAACTCAAATTACCCCACGGTCGCAAGACCAAGACCGGCTTTTCCACCGATGTCAAGGTGCTGCAGAAGCTGGCCCATGTGGAGATCGTCCAGCAGGTCATGGCCTATCGCAACCTGGCCAAGCTGAAATCCACCTATGTGGATAAGCTGGCCTCCCTGGTCCACCCGGTCAGCGGCCGGCTCCATACCTCCTTCAACCAGACCGTCACCGCCACCGGCCGGTTGAGCAGCAGCAACCCCAATCTCCAGAATATCCCGATCCGGACCGCGGCAGGGCAGCGGATCAGGGAGGCCTTTGTCCCGGCGGTCGGCCATTTTTTTATCGCCGGCGACTACTCCCAGATCGATCTGCGGGTCCTGGCCCATTACTCCCAGGACCCGGCGCTTTTGGCCGCCTTCCGTTCAGGCGAGGACATCCACGCCCGCACCGCGGCCGAGATCTATATGGTCTCGCCGCTGTTGATCACCCCTGAGATGCGGCGGGTGGCCAAGACCATCAATTTCGGCATTGTCTACGGAATGAGCAGTTTCGGGCTGGCCAACCAGCTCGACCTGAGCCGGAGCGCGGCCCAGACCTTTATTGACCGTTATTTTGCCCATTACGCCGGGGTTAAACGCTTCATGACCGATATCGTTGACCAGGCCCGGCGAGACGGGTATGTCACCACCCTGCTCAACCGGCGCCGCTTTCTCCCGGACATCAACAGCCGCAACCGGAACCAGCGGGAGTTTGCCGAACGCACCGCGATCAACACCCCGATCCAGGGCACGGCCGCGGACATCATCAAGCTGGCAATGATCAAGGTGGACGCGGCCCTGGCCCGGGCGGAAATGAACGCCCGGATGCTGCTGCAGATCCATGACGAACTGGTCTTCGAGGCGCCGGAGGACGAGGTGGAACAGACAAAGGGGCTGGTCAGGGAGGCAATGGAATCGGTGCTCACCCTGGACGTGCCGCTGGTGGTCAACATGGCCAGCGGAAAAAACCTGGCGGAGGTATAGTTTTTGATAAGGTGAGTTTTTCTGTCGAGTTGATCTTCTGCAAATGGTTCATCTAAACGCTTACAGGCCGGTGGTTTCCGCCTGCGCCACGGCCACCGAGGGCAAGCTGAAAAAACATAATGGAGGTTTGACGATGAAATCGTTCCTGTTCGGACTGTTCGCGTTTGGTCTTATGTTTCTCCTTGCAAACACGGTCCAGGCGGCCGACATTACCAACGGCAGCCTGGTGGAGTTGAAGGATTTCGGCCGCATGGCCCGGTATGACAAGACCACTGACGCGCCGGCCACCGGCGCAACCCCTGAGGACCGGATCAGCTTCCGGGTCGTGGAGAAGACCTCGGAGATCCCGGCGGCCCGGCCAGGGGACGCCTTTGGCATCTTCTGGCAGGTCTCCCGGCCGGGAGACTACACCCTGGTCCTTATTGATCCCCTGGGCGAACGGGTGATCAAGCAGAGTTATCAGCCGAAGATCACCTACCAGCAGACGATCCAGGTCTGCAGCGGCACCAGGCCGGGGCTGCACGCCTTTGAGATCCGCTACCAGGGCAAGGTCCAGCTCCGCAAGGAATTTCATCTAACCCTGGCCAGATAAGTTCAGTTGCCCAACAGCTCGGCGTAGCAGCCCTCGATCCTCTCCACCTCGGCCTGGGCGGTCTCCCACTTGTAGTACTGCCGGTCGAGCCGCTCTTCGATTTTTTTATATTCACGGCTGTATCCGGAAAAGGCCTCCTGGTCCTGGTAGAGTTCCGGGTCGGCCAGTTGCCGCTCCAGTTCCTTTTTCCGGGCCTCCAGTTTTTCGATCTCTGTTTCAGCGGTCTGCGCCTGGTTCCGGAACGGGGCGATTTTTTTACTCTTCTCCTGGCGGAGCCGGGCCTGGGTCTGGCGGACGGCCCTGCCCCGGGTCCGATCCGGCCCGGATTCCCCGGCCGACACCCTAAGCGCGGTTACTGGACTCTTTGCCTGCGGCCCGGTCCCGGCCGACAGCCGCTCCTGCTCAAGCCTGGCCAGATAATCGTCGATATTGCCCTCGTACAGGGATGAGCGGCCATCCTTGATCTCCAGGACCTTGTTGACGAACGAGTTGACAAAATAGCGGTTATGGGAGACCACGATGATCGAGCCGTTGTACTGCCGCATCGCCTCCTGCAACACCTCCTGGGATTTCATGTCCAGGTGGTTGGTGGGCTCATCCAGGACCAGCAGATTGGCCGGGGTGACGATCATCCTGGCCAGGGCCAGCCTGCTCTTCTCGCCGCCGGACAGGACCCGGACCTTTTTGTCCACCTCGTCGCCCTGGAACAGAAAGGCGCCCAGCAGCGACCGGACCCGGGTCATCGGCATGGTCTCCGCCATCCCCCATACCGTCTCCAGGGCGGTGTAGTCATGGGGCAGTTCCTGGGCCTGGTGCTGGCCGAAATAGGAGAGGGTGACGTTATGGCCCAGCCGCACCGTGCCCTGGTCCGGCTCAAGCAGCCCGGCCAGGATCTTCATCAGGGTGGATTTGCCGGCGCCGTTCACCCCGACCACTGCCAGTTTATCGCCCCGCTGCATCTCAAAACCGAGATCAACAAACACCCGCTGGTCGGCAAAACTCTTGGCCAGCCCCTCCACGGTCAGCACCTGCCGGCCGCAGTCCGCGGCCAGCGGGAAACGGAAGGAGACCTCCTGTTCGCTTTCCGCCAGTTCGATCCGCTCCATTTTGGCCAGCTGTTTGACCCGGCTCTGGACCTGTCTGGCCTTGGTTGACTTGGCCCGGAACCGCTGGACAAAACGCATGGTCTGCTTGATCCGGGCCTGCTGGTTCTCATAGGCGGCCCGCTCCACCTGGAGCCGAACCTCCTTGTCAGCCACGTATTTGGAGTAATTTCCCTTGTATGCCGTCAACCGGCCCAGGCTCAACTCCCAGGTGATCTCGGTTGTCTTGTCCAGGAAAATGCGGTCATGGGAGATGATCACCAGGCCGCTGTCGCAGGTGACCAGAAAATTCTCGAGCCAGGTCAGGGAGTCGAGATCAAGATGGTTGGTGGGCTCGTCCAACAGCAGCAGATCGGGCCGGGCCAGGAGCAGCTTGGCCAGCATCAGCCGCATCAGCCAGCCGCCGCTCAAGGTACGGCTGGGCCGGTCGAAATCGCTCTCAGCGAAACCCAGCCCCTTCAACACCTTTTCGATCCGGGATTGCACCCGATAGATGTCAATGCCCTCCAGCCGGTGCTGGAGCTGCCCCTGGCGTTTCAACAGCTGAGAAAATTCCGGGCTCTCCGGGGGGATGGCGGCCAGTTCCCTGTTCACCAGCTCAAGATCCTGCTGCATAACCAGGGCCTCGGCAAAGGCGGTCTCAGCCTCCTGATAGATGGTGCGCTCCGAGGTCAGACCGCTGGCCTCCTGGGGCAGGTAGGCCACGGAAAAATTGCGCGGCCGGGTCACCACCCCACTGTCGGTTTCGATCTGGTTGGCAATGATCTTCAGCAGGGTCGACTTGCCGGCGCCGTTGACCCCGACCAGGCCGATCCGTTCATTGGGATTGATCCGGGCCGAGACCTCCTTGAACAGGTGCTTGTCGCCGTAGCTGATGTCCAGTTTATTGATGGTGAGCATTTTTTTAATTCAGCGGTTTGAACGTTCAAACGGTTCAAACGGTTCGCACGGTTTCAAAAATCGAACCGCTGGCAGGGGAGTTGCCGATAAGTTGCACCGTGTACCGGGCCTGATCCGGCACGATCTCGATTTTGGAATCGCTCAACAGCCCCAGGGCCTGGAGCCGCTTTATATTAGAGTTTTTCCAGCCGCGCAGGGCGGATTCGTCCTGCGCGGCCACCGCCAGCCGGGCCGGGCCGGACCCGGCGAGCAGGCGCCGGGCCGTCTTGAAAAAGAGCCGGGCAAGGACCAGTTCGCCAAAGGCCGGATGATAGGGCCCGGCCACAACCTTGGCGGCAAGCTCCGGCAACGGCTGCAAACCCATCCGCGCCACCGGGATATCATGTTGGGCAAAAAAAACCTTTGCCCGGGCCGCCAGGGCCACGGCCCGGTTCAGGCCCAAGGGCCGGTAGCGGCCAACAGCGGTCAAATCGGCCAGCCCGCTGCCCGCTATGACCACCGTTGGATAGAGCCGGACAAAATCAGGGGCCAGTTCAGCCACCCGCGCTATCGTGTCAAGGAAGCGCACCGTACTGTCGCCAGGCAGGCCGAGCATCAGCTGGAGCCCCACCCGGATCCCGGCCCGGCGGAGATGCGCCACCGCCTGGACCACCTGGGCGGCGCCATGGCCGCGCCGGCTGGCGGCAAGCACTTCATCCTGCATCGACTGCACCCCCAGTTCCACCACTTCCACCCCGTGTCGGCTTAGAAAAGCCGGGGTCTCTTCAACCACATAGTCCGGCCGGGTGGAGAGCCGGAGGGCATCCACCCGGCCGTCGGCCAGATAGGGGTTAACCGCGCGCAACAATTCTTTTTGCCGGGCCTGGTCCATGCCGGTAAAGCTGCCGCCGTAGAAGGCGACCTGGACCCGGGCCCCGGGAAAACGGCGGGGCCGGGCCAGCCAGGTATCAATGACCGCAATCACCCCTGCCGGAGTGAGAGTCACTGCCTGGCGGCCGTCATTGTTGCCGATGATCGCATGCTGGTCGCAGAAAATACAGCGATGGGGGCAGCCCTGGTGGGCAACAAAAACCGGGATTACCAACTGAGAAAAAGACACTATCCGGTCTTGGCCACGGCCGGCAACAGGCGGTCAAGGTCCTGGAGGGCCGCGGCCGCGGCCTGCTGCTCGGCCTCCTTCTTGCTCCCGGCCCGGCCGCTGGCCAGGACCTGTCCCTGGAAACGGACCGCCACGGTAAACTGCCGGTCATGGGCCGGGCCCTCCTCCTTTTCCACGCTGTAGGTCGGGGCCTCGTTGTATTGTTCCTGGATCTTCTCCTGCAGCCGGCTCTTTGCGTCCGCCACCAGCAGGTCCTCCTTGCGGCCCTTGATCAGGGGGGCAAAAAACCGCTCCACCAGGGCCGCGGTGGTATCATAGCCGCTGTCCAGGAAGATGGCCCCGATCAGGGCCTCGTAGGAGCCGGAAAGAATCGATGGTTTTTGCCGGCCGCTGGTGGCGTCCTCGCCCTTACCGAGAAAGATGGTCTCGCCCAGGCCGATGCCCCGGGCCATCCCGGCCAGGCCGGCCTCGTTGACCAGGGCCGCCCGGAGCCGGGTAAGCTCGCCCTCCTTCAACTTCGGATATTTTTGAAAAAGCAACAACCCCACCGCCAGATCCAGCACCGCGTCACCGAGAAACTCCAGGGTCTCGTTGTCCTGGCCGGCCATGCCCTGTTCAAAGGCAAAGGAACTGTGGATCAGGGCCCGCTGCAACAGGATCGGCTCCTTGAACCGATAATCCAGACGCGCCTCCAGGGCCGCCAGTCTTTGCCGGTTTTTCCGGGCCATGGTTTGGATCGTCGCTGCCATGTTTTTCCCCCCGCTTTCCCCTGCCGCGCCGGGACCAGCGCCATTTACCGGAGAAAACACTTTCTGCTTGTCAAAAAAAATTATCTATGTTTAAGATGTCGCCACGAGAAAGCCGATGGTTTCTCAAGAGGGGCGGCGTAGCCAAGCGGCTAAGGCAGCGGTCTGCAAAACCGTTATTCACCGGTTCAAATCCGGTCGCCGCCTCCATGGTGCATCAACAAAGGGTCAGCCCTGGCAACGGGCTGACCCTTTTTTAATCAGGCCGGTTATCACTGCTTGAACTGCATGCTGATATCAACGGCCGGCGCGGAATGGGTCAAGCTGCCCACTGAGATCAGGTCCACTCCGGTTTCAGCGATCTGCCGGACCGTGTCCAGGGTGACCCCGCCCGATGCCTCGAG
Source organism: Desulfobacterales bacterium (assembly GCA_021647905.1). Taxonomy (NCBI): domain Bacteria; kingdom Pseudomonadati; phylum Thermodesulfobacteriota; class Desulfobacteria; order Desulfobacterales; species Desulfobacterales bacterium. The sequence goes on from JAKITW010000013.1 coordinate 23,022, forward strand.
CAGGGCCCGGCCGCGGACCAGGATTACCGCCTCGCGCATGGTCGGAATCCCCATGTTGTCGAGCATGATGATATCCACCCCGCAGGAGAGACAGTCCCGCACCTGCTGGATCGTTGCCGCCTCCACCTCAATCTTCAGGGTATGGGGGATCAGGGGCCGCAGCCGCTGCACCGCCTCCTGGATCGAGCCGCAGGCCGCGATATGGTTGTCCTTGACCAGGACGCCGTCGGCCAGGTTGTAGCGATGGTTGAAGCCGCCGCCGACCCGCACCGCGTATTTCTCCAGGGTTCGCAGGCCCGGGGTGGTCTTGCGGGTATCGATGATCCGCACCGGCAGGGGCTTGACCTTGTCCACGAACCGGGAGGTGAGGGTGGCGATCCCTGAGAGATGCCGGGCCAGGTTCAACGCCACCCGCTCGGCCTTGAACAGGTCGACCACCGGACCCCGTATCGTGAGCAGGACGTCGCCGGCCGCGGCCCGGGTTCCTTCTTCCTTTACAGAGACAATCTTGATCCCCGGATTCTGAACCAGGAAGACCTCGGTTGCCACCGGCCGGATCCCGGCGCAGACCAGGGACTCCTTGGCCACCAGCACCGCCTCCCCGGTCTGGTCCGGTTGGAAGATCGCCTCGGTGGTCAGGTCGCCGCCGCCGATATCCTCGGCCAGATAGGCGGCAATCGCCTGGCGAAGTGGTGTCCGTTCCATCATATCTATTATTACAGGGAAGGGGTCCAGCCCTCTCCCCTTTCTCCTTGGTTAACGGCTTATCTCGCCAAGCCGGGCCAGACTCTCTTTGATCTTGGCCAGTTTGGCTTGAAACTGTTCCTGTTTTTCCTTTTCCTTGGCCACGATATCCGCCGGGGCATTGGCCAGGAATTTTTCATTATTGAGTTTAGCGGTCACCTTTTTGGCCAGGGTCTCGACCTTGCCCTTTTCCCTGGCCAGCTTGGCCAGTTCCTGCTCGATATCCACCAGCCCTTCCAGGGCCACGAATATCTCGATATCGTTATAGATATAGGAGGCGGCCCCCCTGGGACGGCTCCCTTGGCTTAACAGATCGAGATGTTCGGTCCTGGTCATCTCCAGGATGGCGGAGAGGTTGGCCCTGATTACCGCCCCCTGGTCCGGGTCCGGGCAGATCACCCCGGCCCTGATCCGGGCCGAGGGATGGATCCCGGACTCGCTCCGGATATTGCGCAAGCCGGTGATCACCCCCATCAGCAGTTCCATGGCCTCTTCAGCGGCCGGCGCCTCCCGTTCCGGCCGCACCACCGGAAAGGGCGCCACCATGATGCTCGTGCGCTCCCCGGGCAGGGCATGCCAGATCTCCTCGGTGACAAAGGGGGTCATCGGGTGCATGATGGTGAGAATTTCCTCCAGCACGGTCAACAGGACTGCCCGGCCGACGGCCCTGGCCCCGGGATCATCGCCATAGAGATCGGGCTTGATCCATTCCAGGTACCAGTCGCAGAACTCATGCCAGACAAACTGGTAGGCGCTGTGGGCCGCGTCGTTGAACCGGAAGTCGTCCAGCCCCTTGCGCACCTCGGCCACGGTCCGGTTCAACCGGCTCAGGATCCACTGATGGGGCAGGGACAGTTCTCCCGGCTTTGCGGCTGCCGAGGTATCGTTGTCCTCCAGGTGCAACAAGGCAAAACGGGCCGCGTTCCAGATCTTGTTGATAAAGTGACGGTAGCCCTTGATCCGGGCCTCGGACAGCCGCACGTCGCGGCCCTGGGCGGCAAAGGCCGCCATGGTGAAACGCAGCGCATCGGTGCCGTACCGGTCCATCAGCAGGAGCGGGTCCATCACATTGCCCTTGGACTTGCTCATCTTCCGGCCCTGGGCGTCCCGGACCAGGGCATGGAGGTAGACGTCCTTGAAAGGGGCCTGGCCCATGAAATGGATACCCATCATCATCATCCGCGCCACCCAGAAGAAGAGGATATCAAAGCTGGTGATCAACACCGAGGTGGGATAGAAGATGTCCAGTTCCCGGGTCGAGTCGGGCCAGCCCAGGGTGGAGAAGGGCCACAGGGCCGAGCTGAACCAGGTGTCGAGCACGTCGGTCTCCTGGACCAGTTGGGTTGAGCCGCATTGGGGACAGGTATCCGGATCAACGCTGCTGACGATCAACTCACCGCAGTCGCCGCAGGTCCAGGCCGGGATCTGGTGGCCCCACCAGATCTGGCGGGAGATGCACCAGTCGCGGATATTGTACATCCAGTCATAGTAGGTGTTTTCCCAGGTCCTGGGATGAATCCGGGTATGCCCCTCCTTGACCGCGGCGATCGCCTTTTCAGCCAGGGGCTTGACCGACACGAACCACTGCTTGGACAGGGTCGGCTCGACCACGGTCTGGCACCGGTAGCAGTGCCCCACCCCGTGCTGGTACTCTTCCACCTTTTCCAGCAACCCCTGCTCCTCAAGGGCCGCTACCACCTCTTTCCGGCAGGCGAACCGTTCCAGGCCGGCATAGGCCCCGGCCGCCTCGTTCATCACCCCGTTATCATCCATCACCCTGAGGGCGGGCAGGTCATGGCGGCGGGCTATCTCGAAATCGTTGAGATCATGGGCCGGGGTCACCTTGAGGGCCCCGGTACCGAACTCCCGCTCCACATGGGTATCAAAGACAATGGGGATCTGCCGGCCGGTCAGGGGCAGGCGCACCGCCTTTTCCGGCAGTGAGTTATAACGTTCGTCCGAGGGATGCACCGCCACCGCGGTATCGCCGAGCATGGTCTCGGGCCTGGTGGTGGCCACCACCAGATAACCGTTGCCAATGGTATAGGGATAGCGGATATGGTAGAGCTTGCCCTCGGTGGGCTCGTGCTCCACCTCCAGATCGGCCAGGGCGGTGCGGCAGCGGGGGCACCAGTTGATGATGTAGTCGCCCCGGTAGATGAGCCCCTGGTCATAGAGCCGGGTAAAGACCTCGCGCACCGCCCGGGAGAGCCCCTCGTCCATGGTGAACCGTTCCCGCTCCCAGTCGCAGGAGCAGCCCAGCCGCTTGAGCTGGTTGATGATCCGGCCGCCGGACTCCTCCTTCCATTGCCAGACCCGCTCGATGAATTTACGCCGGCCGAGGTCCTGGCGGCTGGTCTTTTCCAGGGCCAGCTGCCGCTCGACCACGTTCTGGGTGGCAATGCCGGCATGGTCGGTGCCCGGCAGCCAGAGGGTATTGAACCCATCCATCCGTTTATAGCGGACCAGGATGTCCTGCAGGGTATTGTTCAGGGCATGGCCGACATGAAGGACCCCGGTGACATTGGGCGGCGGGATGACGATGGAAAAGGCCTGCTTGCCTTGATCCATGGTGCCGCGGAAATGTTTCTCCCGGTTCCAGTACTCGTACCACTTCTTTTCCACGGCCTGAAACTCATAGGCCTTGGCAAGCTTGGCCTCTGGTTGCGAGGCCGGTCGGCTATCGGTTGAGGATTTCATTATTTTGTTTTGTACTCTTTTTGTCGGTCTCGCAACAACCCGCGAGACGGACGTGTGTCATGTTATAGCTTGTTGATTTTATTAGGTGGCATTTGAAACATTTTTGATTGTTACGAGTCCATCCTTTTTCATTAAATGGAAGTTGCTGTCGCTGCCCGGCGGGATCTCACAATACACTCCACGGCTTGGGCAGAAATATGTTGGCATAAAGATCCAGGGCATAGCGGTCGGTCATCCCGGCAATGAAATCACAGACCCGGCGGTGATCAGCCCCGGTGCCCGCAGCTTCCTCCCCGGGCACCCCGTTTTCAAGAAAATAGGCATAGAGTTCCCGGATCACCTTCTCGGCCTTGATAAAATCGTCATGTACTTTGTTGGTATCATAGACGTTATCATACAAGAAACTGCGCAGATCAGTGATTGCGGCGAGCACCGCCGGGGTCATTGTCAACCGTTTCCCGTTGTTCTCCAGGGTCCTGGAGATAATATCCTTGACCATGGTGCCGATCCGCTGGGAGTTGGTCTGTCCCAACCTGGAGACAATGTCCCTGGGCAGTTGTTCCTTGCGGATCACCCCGGCCCGGAGGGCATCGTCAAGATCATGATTCACATAGGCGATGATATCCGCCACCCGGACCACCCGGCCTTCCATGGTCCCGGGCAGTTCGGATATGTCCGAAGGCAGGATATCTTTTCTGCCCTTGGAATGCTTGAGGATCCCGTCCCGGACCTCGTGGGTGAGATTGAGCCCTTGCCCCTTTTTTTCCAGGATATCCACCACCCGGAGACTCTGCTCGTAATGGCGGAAACCGCCGGGGAAGAGTTCGTTGAGCACTGATTCGCCGGCATGGCCGAAGGGGGTATGACCCAGGTCGTGCCCCAGGGCGATGGCCTCGGTCAGATGGCCGTTCAGGCGCAGGGCCCCGGCCACGGTCCGGGCGATCTGGGAGACCTCGAGTACATGGGTGAGCCGGGTGCGGTAATGGTCCCCGGTGGGAGCGAGAAAGACCTGGGTCTTGTGCTTCAGCCGGCGAAAGGTCTTGGAATGGATGATCCGGTCCCGGTCCCGCTGAAAGGCCACCCGGATATCGCATTCCCTCTCCGGCCGCTGCCGGCCCCGGGATCTGCTGCTCAAGCAGGCGTAGGGGGAAAGGATCTCCGCCTCGCGCTGCTCCATTTTTTCACGTAATGTTCCGGACATTTTTTTTCATTCGACAAGGCGAGCTATCCCACCAGACAGATCTTAACGTAAACATTCAGTAAACCCCCTCCTGTCGGGAAAGGGGTCTTCTTCTACCAACGGCCGCTCCATTAAAAAGGGCCGGCTGTTCATAAACAGGCTATCAAACCGGTAAACGCTATCTTTTATCACCGGCGGGCGGTAAGAACAAGAGTTTTTCCTGTTGCGCGACCATCATGCCCGTTTGCCGAAGGGCATCAAACCGTTGCCAGCAGCCGGTCAAGGAACAGGGCAAGATGCTCGGCCCGGGCCGGGTTTCCCCGGGCGGCAAGCCCCTGTCGCCACTGGAGCAGGCAGCCGGAACAGGTGGTGACCACGGTCTCGACGGCAAGGGAAGAAAATTCCGCCAGCAGCTGCTCCCGGATCGCCAGCGACATGCCCGGATGGGCCAGCTGAAAAAGCCCGCCCTGACCGCAGCATCGGGGGCCGTCCGGCAACTCGACCAGCTTGACTTCCGGCAACCGGGCCAGGAGCTGCCGGGGCGGGTCAATGATCCGGTGGTGAAAACGGAGATGACAGGGATCGTGGTACAGGACCTGGCAACGGGTCCCTGGCATTGCGGCCCGCTTGTCCGGCCCCGGGTTGAGATTATCGAGAAAATAGGTGGAAAACTCCCGCAGCCGGACCGCAAAGGCCGCGGCCCGGCCGCGCCACTGGTCATCGTCGGCAAGCAGTTCCGGGTAAAAGGCCAGGTGACTGTAACAGGAACCGCAGGAGGTGAGAATCAGCTGGTCGTTATCCGCAAAGGCGGCGATATTCTTCCGGGCCAATTGCCGGGCCTCTTCCAGATTGCCGCCGGCCATGGCGGCCAGGCCGCAGCAGGTCTGGGCCGCGGGCGCTGATGGGGCAGCCCGGCCGCACCGGCTGAGCAGGCGGTCAACGGCCCGGCCGATCTCCGGCTGGAGATAATTGGCATGGCAGCCGACGAAATAGCCGACCCCGGCATCGGCAGGCCTGTCCCCGCTGGTGCGGGCCCGGTCCGGATCATCGATATAGCTGACATCGGCCGGGTGCGGCAGCCCGGCCGGATCCAGCGCGGCCAGCCGGAGCCGCAACCCGCTCTCAACGGGCAGAATCCGGGCCAATATCGTCTTGGCCACGGTTATTCCGCCGAGTAATCCGGGCGATACCATGGCCCGGCGGGCAATGAAGTTAACAAAAGAGCGACCGGAGATGGCGGCGAACCCGGCCCGGGCAGCGATAATCCGGCCCGGGGTATCCACCTCCCGGGGACAGACGTCGCGACAGGCGCCGCAGAGAAGGCACTTGGAAAATATCTCGGTAAAGAGCCGGGTCCGCCGCTCCGGCGGCAGGACGTCAAGGAGCTGGTTCCGGCCCCGGGCGCTGAAGGTCTCCCGGCCGGTGACCCGGTACACCGGACAGACCGGCACACAGGCCCCGCATTTGACACAGTCGTTCACGCAGTTACCTTGCCGCTGGTGCTAGGTCGAGGAGCCGGGTGCGCCGTTCCGGAGGAGATAGGCCTTGATAAACGGATCAAGGGCCCCGTCGAGCACCGCATCCACATTGCCCACCTCATGGCCGGTCCGGTGGTCCTTGATCATCCGGTAGGGCTGAAGCACATAGGAACGGATCTGGCTGCCCCAGCCGATCTCCTTCTTGTCGCCGTGCAGTTCCTGCCGCTGCTCGGTCTGCAGGTCCCGCTCCCGTTCATAGAGCCGGGCCCGGAGCATCTTCATCGCCATGTCCTTATTGCGATGCTGGGACCGCTCGTTCTGGCACTGGACCACGATATTGGTGGGCAGGTGGGTGATCCGCACCGCGGAGCTTGTCTTATTGACGTGCTGGCCGCCGGCGCCGCTGGCCCGGTAGGTGTCGATCCGCAGGTCCTTGTCGTTTATCTCCACCTCAATGGCATCATCCAGTTCCGGGAAGATAAATACCGAGGCAAAGGAGGTGTGGCGGCGGCCCCCGGTATCAAAGGGCGAGATCCGGACCAACCGGTGGATTCCCATCTCGGAACGGAGATAGCCATAGGCGTAATGGCCCTTGACCAGGACGGTGACGCTCTTGATCCCGGCCTCGTCTCCGGCCAGATAATCGAGAATATCAGTGCTAAACCCCTTTTCCTCGGCCCAGCGGAGATACATCCTGAGCAACATCTCCACCCAGTCCTGGGCCTCGGTGCCGCCGGCCCCGGCATGGATGGTCAGAATGGCGTTGCCAGCGTCATGCTCGCCCTGGAACATGCACTCAAGCTCCATCACCGCCATCTTGTCCGCCAGCCGGTTCAGGGCCTGCTCAGCCTCCTGTTCAGCCTCCGGGTCCGCCTCCTCCTCGGCCAGGTCAAGCATCACCCCGGTCTCCTCCCAGGTGGCGGCGAGGTCCTTCCAGACATTGACATTTTCCAGGATGCGGCCATGCTCCATCTGCACCTTGCGGGCTGCCGCGCCATTGTTCCAGAAATTCGGGGCCGCCAGCATGTGTTCCAGTTGGGCCAGCCGCTCCTGCTTTTTTTCTACATCAAAGATACACCTGTAAGGCAAGGAGCCGGTCTTTCAAATCCTGTAGTTTCTGTCTCAGTTCCGCTGACATGATCGTTCCACTCCCTGAAGATAAGCTGTAAAAACAACGTTTTTTAGATAGTTAATCAACACCCGTTTGAGCCGTCCCGGCGGTGCCGGGCAAATCCCGTGCCCGCACCCAGCAGCACCACGCCCGCACAGAGCCAGACGAACCAGGGTCCATGTCTTACGTAGAAGGTCTTTTCATCCAGCAAGGGGAGCGCGGCCGTGAGATAACAGGGTTCGAACAACGGCGAGGTGGCGGTCAACCGGCCCAGCGGGTCCACGAAGCCGCTCACGCCCGTATTGGCCGCCCGGGCCAGGCTCCGTCTGGTCTCTATCGCCCGGAACACCGCATTGGAAAGGTGCTGCCACGGTGCGCCGGACCGGCCGTACCAGGCATCGTTGGTCTGGTTGACCAGCAGGGTGGCCCCTTGCCGGGCCCAGGCCCGGGCAAGCTCCGGGAAAATACTTTCAAAACAGATTAATACCCCAATCCGGGCCTTCTGACAAGAGAGAGGTGGCCTGGCCGCGCCCGGAGTAAAGTCGCCCACCGACTCCACCAGGGCCCTGGGCAGGGGGAGATAACGGCGCAAGGGCATGTACTCGCCAAAGGGCACCAGGTGCTGCTTGTCGTAGCGGCCGCTGCTCTTGCCTTGCGGGTCAAGGAGCAGTGAACTGTTGAAATAGTGGACCTCGCCGGTTGCGGAGGTCTGAAAATAGGGGGTCCCGGTGAGCAGCCAGAGCTGATTGCGTTTAACGAAATCCCGGCACAGTTCGCCAAAGAGCGGGCTGGTCCGGGGATAAAAGGGCAGCGCGGTCTCCGGCCAGATAAGCAGGGTGTCCGGGTTACCCGTTTCCGCCAGGGCCTGTTGGGACAGATCCGTATAAATCTCCAGGGTCCGGCGCTGCATCAACGGGTTCCATTTCCGCTCCTGGGGGATATTGCCCTGGACCACGGCCACCTCCAGGGTCGGGGCCGTGGCAACCACCGCAGCCACCTGGGCACTGCGTAGCCCGTTGTAGAACAGGGCTCCGGCCAGCAGGGCCACGGCCGCGACCAGGGTAGCCTGGTTCCGCATGGACCGGCACGCCGCGGATTCCGCGCCGGCCGACCGGGGCAGAAAAACCAGAAAAAGCTGAAAAATAAGGCAATTGACCAGGACAATGAGAAAGGTGACCCCGTAATGACCGGTGAGATCGGCAACCTGGATCAATCCCGGCACCCGGTACTGGGTATAGGCCAGGTCCTGCCAGGGGAACCCGGAAAAGAGACGGCCGCGGAGAAAATCAAGGACCACCCACAACCATGGCCCTATCCAGAGAAGGGGCAGGTTCCGGCGTTGCCCCCAGGCAACGATTGCGGCAAAGACGGCAAAATAACCGGCCATGTAGGCGGCGAGCAGAAAAAGGGCGGCCAGGGAAAGCCACCAGGGCAGGTTGCCGTACCGGCCCAGGGCGATGACTACCCAGGAGAGCAGTACAATGTAGTAGAGTAAGCCGGCAACAAAGCCCAGGCCGGCGGCCCGGACGGGCGACCGGGAACGGATCGCCAGCAGGAGGGGCACCAGACCGATCCAGGCCAGGGGCCAGAGATCCCCCAGCCCGGGCGCGGCCAGGACAAGGAGCAGACTGCTCACCAGGGCCAGGGCCACCCTGCTGCGATTATGGCGGAATAAAGGGGCCGGGGTTGTCATGGGGGACTGGGGGGCAAAGAGGTCAGGGGCAAGAAAAAAAGCAGCTATGGTTTCCTGCTTATTTTCACGGTCCTGATATGCCGTTTGGTGGCCGAGGTCACCTTGAAAACCAGGGGGCCGATCTCCACCACCTCGCCCTTGACCGGCACCCGGCCCAGCTGGTGGGTGATCAGGCCGCCCACTGATTCGTAGGGCCCTTGCGGGAGGCTGACCTTGAAGAACTCTTCCACCTCCTCGATATCCACCTTGGCGTAGAGCAGGAGAGAACCATCGGCAAGCTCCTGGCCGGTCCTTTGGTCCTTGTCATACTCGTCGTCGATCTCGCCCACCAGTTCCTCAAGCACGTCCTCCAGGGTGATCAATCCACGGACAGCGCCGAACTCATCGACCACTATGGCCATGTGGATCTTCCGGGTCTGAAAATCCTTGAGCAGATCAACGATCCGGGCGGTCTCGGACACAAAATAGGCCGGCTTCACCAGGTCGCGCAGATCCGGGCGGTTCTCGCCCGGGCACATGCAGGCCAGCAGATCCTTGGCATGGAGTATCCCGATGATCTCATCGAGTTCCCCGCCATATACCGGGATCCGGGTGAACCCCTGGTCCGTGATCAACTGGATCACCTCGGGGATCGATTTCGACACATCCACGCTGGCGATCTCGGAGCGGGGAGTCATGATCTCGTGGACCAGGGTGTCCCTGAACTCAAAGATACTGTTGATCATCCGGCCTTCCCGGCTGGTGATCAACCCCTGTTCCTCACCCTCTTCCAGGAGTTCCTGGATCTCCTGTTCCAGGTCTTCGGTGGTGTCCGGGGCGCGGCTTAAACCGATAAAATCCAGAAATTGGTTAAAGAGATGTTTTCTTTCCGAGGGGCGGGACGGGTCGGGGGGAGGGTCTTTATCCATAAGATGTTGATGCCGCGATGTTGTACTCAAATCCACCAGGCGCAACAGCATGGAGGAATCCGATTTTTTCGTTACTGCGGGTAGAGTTACAAAATTCATGGGTAGGGGAAAACAGGGCCGATGTCAAGAAAAAAATTGACGGCCGGCCGGGAAACAGGTATAGAAACGCCTCAACCTAAGGGGGTATCATAAACCACCGGCCGGGCCGTCCCCTTGGCAAAGAAGGGACGGAAAGCACAACAACACACCGTACCCCACACAATTTTTCACACACCGAACAAGGGGATGAACGGTTGTCAACCCACTGATATTCATCCCCTTTCGTTGTCTCCGGGACTGGAGACAAGAGACAATTCCCTTTTCTAATTGCGCCGGGCTGATTATAATCCCGGAGTTCAAGTAAAGAAGACGGCAGGCATGCCCACCCGCATCCGTGCGGCAGGGCCCTGGCGAAACAGTCTCCCCTGGCGGGCGACTTTATTGGCACGAGGACTACGCCCCTTGAAAGGAAAGGTACTGATAGCCAACCGCGGCGAGATCGCCCTGCGCATCATGCGGGCCTGCCAGGAACTGGATCTCGATTATGCGGTGGTTTATACGGCAGCGGACGAGGACTCCCAGCACGTTCGCCTGAATCGTGACGGCAACAGCGATAAAAACAAGGCCTGGCGGGTTCACAGCTACACCGATCCCAACGATATCCTCGCGGTGGCCGACCATACCAACTGTACGGCCATCCATCCTGGCTACGGGTTCTTTTCCGAGGATTACCGCTTTGCCCGCCGGGTGACCACCCGCAACCGGCCGCTGACCTTTATCGGACCGACCTGGCAGGTGATCAAGGACCTGGGCGACAAGATCAATACCAAGCGGATCGCCAAGCAACTGGATATTCCGATCATCCCGGGGACCGACAGCCCGATCTACAACGAGATGGAGGCTGAGGAGATTGCCGAGCAACTCCTGGCCGAGCAGAAACATCAGGGTATCCGCAACCCCTCCATCCTGGTAAAAGCGGCGGCCGGCGGCGGCGGAATGGGCATTGAGGAGGTTTCCCAGATCGAGACCTTTCGCCGGGTCTACCGCCTGGTACAGAACTATGCCAAGCGGCAGTTCGGCGACGGCGGGGTCCTGATCGAGCAATGTCTGCGGGACTACAACCACCTGGAAGTACAACTGCTCTGCAGCAAGCATGGCGAACGGCTCCATTTCGGCACCCGGAACTGCACCATCCAGTCCACTGGCCGGCAGAAACGGATCGAGGCGGCGCCCGGCCTTGACAACGACTGTTTTGCCTACAATTTCGATGCCGCCGCCGTGCTGGATCAGATCGTCCACAATTCGCTGAAACTGGCCTCCCACGTGCGTTATGACAATGTCGGCACCTGGGAATGGATCGTCACCCGGGAGGGCAGGCCCTACCTGCTGGAGGTCAATACCCGGATCCAGGTGGAAAACGATGTCTCGGCCCGGATCAGTTATGTGAACGACAAACACCCCAACCTGATCAAGGAACAGATCCGGACCGCCCTGGGCGAACGGGTCGGCTACAGCCAGGAGGACGTCAAGTTCAGGGGCGCCAGCGTTGAACTGAGAATCGTGGCCGAGGACCCCCAGCGCGGCTTTGCCCCCTGGATCGGCACCATCACCAAATTCGACCTGCCCGGCTACGACTGGTCAGCGGTCTATACCCATGTTCCCAACGACCGGGCCTACCCGATCCCCAGCGATTTCGACCCCAACCTGGCCCTGGCCATCGTCTGGGGCGATTCCATCCGCGAAGCCAAGGAACGGGCCAGACGATTCCTCAAGGAGACGACCATTGAAGGCCGTAATGCCGGCGGCGCCCCCATTATGACCAATATCTCCTATCTGGACAATAATCTGGACCGTCTGTTGACCTTCTGACGAGAACGGGAATAAGCATATATGGATGACTTACGCAAACGGCTGCTGAAAAACGAAGAGCGCCTTACCTGCCTTGTCCGGATCAAGGCCGGCGCTCAGTGGGGCAACATCTCCGGTTTCCAGGAAAAGCTCAAGGTTCTGCAGCATTCCTTTTACGACCTGAGCGAGATGCAGCTCGACAGTGAACTGCGCAAGATCGAGGCCGGGATCAATTTTATTGAAAAACGCTGTGAAGAGGGCCTCTCCTCCATGGAAGGGGTGCGGATCGTGCGCAACCCCCTGCGGTTCACCCTGAAGGACATCCTGGAGAACGTCTACGAGGAGTACACCGAACTGGGCGGCGCCGGAGAGACGAGCATCGATCCCGCCATGGTGGCCGCCAAGGCCCAGATCGTCCGGCGGGTCAAGAAAAAGCTGGTCTCCCAGCCGGTGATGGTCATCGGCCAGGAAAAAGGCCATGGCGAGGAGTTCCGCAACGGCGGTTCATGCAAGCCCTGGGGCAATGAAAAGGCCCTGCGCTACATGCGGGTGGCCGAGACCGAGGGCATCCCGATCCATTTCTACATCTTCACCCCGGGTTCCTTTCCAGTGGAGGACTATCCCGGCGCGGCCCAGCAGATTGCCAGGAACCTCTATGCCATGGCCAAGCTGCGGGTGCCGATGATCTCGGTGATCTCCGAGGGCGGCTCCGGCGGGGCCGAGGCAGTGGGGCTCAGCGATTTCAGGCTGATGTTTTCCCACGGCTACTACTCGGTGATCTCCCCGGAAGGCGCGGCCGCCATCGAGGGCAAGATCAAGGAAGGGTCAAAGGTTCCGCCGGAACTGGTCGAGGCCTGCGCCGAGCGGCTGAAGATCACCGCCAGGGAGAACCTGGCCCTGGGTACCATTGATCGGATCATTCAGGAACCGCTCCTGGGCGCCCGGCGGGATGACTTCGTCTTTTTCAAGCAACTCAAATCCGAGGTGATCCGGGCCACCGACGAGGTGATCCTCAAGACCAAGAGCTTCCGCTCCTTCCGGGCCTACGAGGTAAAGCTGAAAAAGGCCGAAGAGGCCGCGGCCGAGGAGCCCCAGATCAACATCTCCTGGGACCTGAACCAGGACGAGATCAAGCGGCTGCTCAGCTTCCGTTCGAAAAAATACCGCCACCTGGCCATGGACGCCTTTGGCGGCCAACCAACGCCGTCCCTGGCCCTGTACCGAAAGCTCCGGAACATAGCTGCCCGGACCTATTACGGTTTCCGCTACGATCTGCTCCGCAACCAGCAGAAACAGGTGGAAAAGGTGATCAAGGATGTGTCCGGCGAGGGCTCGATTCTGCTGGATCGAGTCATTGCCCCGTTCCGCCGGGTCTTTGATTTCATCAACCGCGAGCAGGCGGATCGACCGGTGGTGGTGACCAAGCAGCCGGGCGACCGGACAAACGGCGAAGACCCCATTGATCTCGAACTGTGGGACACCTATACCAGCCCGCTGGCCAACGAGGACCGGACCGTAACCTGCCCCAATGCCGATAAGCACGGCTGCAAGGACCTCTGGGTGCCGGACCTGTACGGTGAGTTCGCCGGGGTCTGCGAGAACTGCGGCCACCATTTTCCCCTGGAATATGAATGGTATCTGAAGAATCTTTTTGACCCCGACTCGATCCGTGAGTTCAACGCCGAGTACCAGTCGCTGAATCCGCTGGCCTATCCCGGCTTTGACAGTCGGCTCAAGGTGGCCCGGGCCAAGACCGGCCGCAACAGCGCCAATATCACCTTCTATGCCCGGGTGATGGAAACCGAGCTGGTGGTCACCATGCTCTACAGCGACTTCAGGAACGGCACCGTGGGCGCGGCCGAGGGCGAAAAGTTCGTCCGGGCCTGCGAAAAGGCCCGGCTCAAGCGGCGGCCACTGCTGGCCTATGTCCATACCACCGGCGGCATCCGGATCCAGGAGGGCAGCATCGGCGTGGTGCAGATGCCCAAGTGCACCATGGCGGTGCGGGAGTATATCGATTCCGGCGGCCTCTATATCGTGGTCTATGACAACAACTCCTATGCCGGTCCGGTGGCCAGCTTCCTCGGCTGCTCGCCCTATCAGTTCGCCATCCGCTCCAGCCGGATCGGCTTTGCCGGCCGCCGGGTCATCCGCGAGACCACTGGCGAGGACATCCCGCCCGATTACCACCATGCCCGCAACGCCCTCAAACGGGGCCATATCCAGGGCATCTGGGATCGGCGCGAGTTCAGGAAGAACCTGCACCGGGCCCTGCTCACCATGGGCGGCCGGGCCCTTTATTACCGGTAACCGCGGCACCGGGCCGCGGCCCCTTACGCTGATTCAGAAAATGACCATGAACCAAGACATCAACTTTGACCAGATCCTTGACAAGTACCGGTCCGACCCCTACGAATATGTGGAGATCATCACCCCGCATACCGGCAAGATCCGTTTCCATGTCGAGAACGGCACCGAGGTAAAGGCGCCGAGCGGCACCTGGCGGCAGAACCCGGGCACCCTTCTCTACACGATCAACCGGGAGCGCAACCCCAAAAAGATTCACTCCACCACCACCGGGGTGATTGCCGATGTCCGCGGCGATCTGGAAGGCCATTTTGTCGAGGCCGGGGAAAAGATTCTCACCATCCGTCATCCCCTGAAAAAACGGGAGATCATCGAGGCCATCCTGCAGAAGGTTCTCTACCTGTTTCCAGCCCCGGAAAACGCCAAGTACTTCTTTTCCATGGAGGTGCAGTCCCGGATCGACAAAAACGGAGAACGGGATGTCTTTGTCGAGCCTGGTGACGAGATCATCATCATGTCCCTGATGAAACGGGACACCCCGATCCTCTATTCCGGCGAGCCTGGAATCATTCATTCCGTCTATTTCCAGCCCGGGGTAAGCGTGAAACAGGGCACGCCCCTGCTCGGCGTCTGCGCCCCGGAAAAGCTGCCCCTGGTCAAGGAAATCATCAACCACGTCAAAGCGGAATGGGCGTAAGCGCTCACAGGGCACCGAACCTGCTTTGTTATCGGCCTGTCCGCATACCGATGTATAGCGAACAGGCCTCTGCCTCGCATCTCCGGCACCCTGCAAGCGCTTACCAGGCAGGAGGCGACCCGGAGTCCGGCGGGGCTTACCCTGTGAGTGGTTACGAATGGGCATAACCCCTCCCCTCACCCCCCGACATATCCACCGGATTATCATTGATGAAGAGCTGCCCGGCCGGCGCCAACAAGTTTCGCCGGCCATTGCCGACCGGATCCTCCGCTATGGCGCAATAGTCGGCTGCCGGATCGAACATCACCCCCGGCTGGCCCGGGGCATGGACCGGGCCCGGCAGCTGATCCGGAAATGCGAGGAGCAGGACCGCTCCTTTATGAGCGGCACTGTAATCCTTGCCGATCAGCTCACCCACGGCCGCGGCCGCTTTGAACGGAAATGGCATGCGCCGCCGGGCGGGGTCTGGCTGACCCTGGTCCTGGCCAACACCCTGCTCCCCGAAAGCAGCAGGCTCTATCCCCTGGCCGCCGGGGTGGCAACCTGCGAGTTACTGGTCGGCTACGGCCTGCCGGCCCGGGTCAAGTGGGTCAACGACGTCCTGGTCAACGGCCGCAAGATCGCCGGCATCCTGGCCGAGACCGTGCATGGCGCCCGGTCCGGCGAGGAATACGTGCTGATCGGAATCGGGCTCAACGCCAACAACGACCGGTTTCCGGACGAACTCCGGGATACGGCCATATCGATGAAAGACCGGCTGAAAAACACAGTGGACATCACCTCCCTGGCCGCCCGGCTGCTGGGCAAACTGGCCTGGAATATCGGCCTGCTCCACCATGCCGAGGCCGAGCGTCTCCATGCTCCGGAGGAAGGAGATGGTCCCGGCCGGGACCATCCGCTCCTGGTCCGCTGGCAGGAACTCACCGACATGGTCGGCCGCCGGGTTCTTTTCGGCCATGATCTCCGGCAAAAACCGTTGTTCGAGGCCCGGGTCCTGGGGATCGACCACCAGGGCGGCCTGCTCCTGGAGTTGGACCAGGGCCACCGGATCACCGAATTTTCCGGTGAAATCCTCTACCTGGACTGAAGGTAACTGATCACGGGTGGTGCAGGGCACCCCAGGCCGGGCAGTCGCGCTGGAGAAGGTACTGGACGTACTGGCGAAACAGGGTCATTGCCTCCTTGAGCGAGGCATTGGAGAAATGGAGCCGGTCAAGCCGGTCCCAGGGCGATTCCAGGACATTTTCCAGGAGTTTGGCCGTGCCCGGGGAAACCGGCGTCAGGGACGCGGTGGAGCGGCATTGGCCGCAGAGCAGCCCGCCCCGGCTCGGACTGAACCCATAGGGACCGGACGGGGCGTCGATCCGGCCACACTTGAGGCAGCCGCTGAGACGGGGTCGATAGCCCATGATCTTCAACAGCTTAGCCTGGAACAGGATCACCACCCGGACCGGGGCCAGCCCCTGGTTGATCCCGGCCAGGGCCCAGACCAGCAGCGGGAACAACTCCTCGTCAACATCGTTTTCACGGGTCCAGAGCAGGACCTGTTCAACAATCGCCATTCCGGCCAGGTAGCGGTCATACTGTTCCCGCAGGGAGATGAAAGGGTCGAGAAGCTCGGCCTCGGCCACCCGGACCAGGCTGGACCGGCCCCGGTCGTCGTAGAGAATCTCCAGCAACGAAAACAGCTCCAGCTTGTTGACGAAACGCCGTTTGCTCCGCTTGGCGCCCTTGGCAATGCCGGTGAGTTTGCCGAGACCAGGGCAGGAGAAGGTAACGATCTTGTCGGATTCGCCGTGGTCCTGCAGGGCCAGGACCACGGCAACGGTACGTTTAAGGCTCATCCCGGGATAACCCGCCCGCCCCAGCCAGGTCCCGGGGGATCGAGATCCTGACGGTTTCACCGGATGCGCCCAGTCTGGGCAGGGGCCGACCGTTGAGGGTCAATTCCACCCCGCCGGCATTGCCGAAGAAAAAATTCAGGTTGTCATGGGCCCGCCACTCCCGGCCGGTACCCTTGCGAAAGAGCCCCTCCCGGACCGGCTGGTCGTCGATCTGGACCTGGAGCCAGACATCCTCGACAAAGCGGACCGTAACCAGAAAGGGAAAACCGGCCGGCTCCTCAACAGCACCCTCCTTGTCCAGGGACAAGGGCTGAGGGGATATATCCCCGGGCGTTGATGTCGGCTCAAGGGCTGCCGGCAATCCCGCGGACAGCGGATCTTCACCCGCGGGAAAACTATCCACCGGATCCGGAGCAATGGTTACAGCGGCCGGGGTCATGGACCGGCCCATGACCGGCGCCGGCGCAGAAGCATCCTGGCCGTAAAAACTGGTAAAGCCCAGGTAGCCGGCATAGCCGAGCAGCCCGGCAAGCAGCAGCAGGGCCAGGAAATAGGCTGGCGCAAAGGAGCGGTTTTTCTTTGCCTCGCGCTTGAGCTTGAGAATATCCGGCAGCGGTTCGTCGCTCTCCGGGTCAGTGCCCGGACCAGGTCCTGATCCGGACCGCGGCCCGTAACGGGCCAGCACCCCGTCCGCTTCCAGCCCGAGATGCTCGGCATAGAGTTTGAGAAAGCCCCGGACAAACACCGCGGCCGGCAGATGGGCCCGGCCATCCTCCTCAATGGCCTGGAGAATGACGATCCGGATCCCGGTGGCCGCGGCCACCTCGGCCAGGGATATCTCCTGCCGGATCCGTTCTTCCCGGAGATAGCGGCCCGCGGTCAGATCAGGCCGCCCCTCACCGGTCTCCCGGGCCGATGGCCGTGGTTCCCGGGCATGGTCGTTGCTGGACATGGATCTCCGTTTCCCTTCACCCGGCAGGTCCCGCCGACTCCCCCATGAGCCGGTACTGCTCTGTCCGGGCGTTACAACAACTCCTGAATATAGGCCTGCTCCCGCAGCTCTTTCAACCACTTCTCGTACTGTTTTTCCAACTCCTGCTGGTAGAGCAGATCCCGGATCTCTTCCCGCACCGACTCAAAAGGGGCCACTTCCCCGGCCTCGGTGGAGAGAAGCTTGAAAAACTGGTACCCGGAGCCGATTTCAACCAGGGGGCTGATCTCCCCGGGTTTCAACTCGGTAATGGTCTCCCGCATATGGGGGGCCATGTCGTCCTGCTTGAAGGTCCCGATATCGCCGCCCTCCGCGGCCGAGGGCAGATCGGAATAGGCCTTTGCCAGCTCCCGGAAGTTGCCGCCGGCCACGGCCTGGGCCCGGACCTGTTCGGCCCGCTGCCGGGCCTCGGCCTTGGCAGCTGCCAGTTCCTCCGCGCCCAGGTCCGCCGGCCGTGCCCCCTTGTTCCAGGAAAAACCCATCTGCAGGAGATGGTAGCCGGTGGAAACCCTGTCCGGTCCATAGCGGTGGTCGTAGTACTCCCTGGCCTTTTCATCGGTGATTACAATCCTGGAACGGACCTCCATCGAAACCAGCTTGGAGCGCAGGATCTGGGCCCGGATCGCCGGCCGGGGCCCCTGTTCGCTTCTCCCCGAGGCGGCCAGTTGCCGCTGGAACTCCCGGCGGGACATCCGGTTGCCGCTGACAACCTTGTCATAGGCCTCGTCCACCTCCTGTTCAGAGACCTCCACCCCGAGTTCCGCGGCCTTCTGGGCGGCAATCCGCTGGTTGATCAGGCTGGACAGCACCTCCCGGCGAGCCCGGGTCAGGGCCCCCTCCAGTTCGGCCGGCGGAGTCTTTTCAATGATCTGCTGGAAGAAATCCTTGCCCTCGGCATTCAGTTCGGAAAGGGTGATCGGCTCATCGTTGACCACGGCCACGACCCGGTCGACAAGCGCGGCCTTGAGCAGCGACGGCGCAAACAGCATCCCGGCACAGAGCAGGGCGACAAACATTCTCTTCATCGTATCAGGTATCCTTAAAATTGTCCGTCTCGCAACAACCGGCGAGACGGACGTGTGTCATGTTGTGACTTGTTGATCCGGGCGGCGGCCGGAATCCGAACCATGACCGGACCCGCTCCAGGGGTTACTCCGCCCCAGCGAAAATACTCCATTTATAATGACATCTCAACAGATTTGGCAGTAACACGCCGGCAAGGGGAATTCTCCATGATCCGGCCGCTCACCCCTGGCCGGCCCCATCCCTGAAACTCTTCTCCTTACCCTTGAACAGCCTGTCGATATTGTCCATATGACGCAACCAGATCAACAGGGCCATGAACATGGCCAGGCCGACCCGTGGCAATGATCCGTCCAGGGACCAGACCGTCACCGGCATCAGGCCGGCGGCCATGAGGGAACCCACGGAGACATAACCGGAAATCAACACCGCCCCGGCAAAAATCAGGACCGCAATTGCGACCGCCCAGGGGCAGAGCACCAGAAAGACGCCCAGGGCCGTGGCCACCCCCTTGCCGCCCTTAAAGCGGAGATAGACCGGGAAAAGGTGGCCGACAAAGGCGGCTGCGCCGGATAACACCAGCCAGAGTTCCAGGTTGGCAAAATCCCGGAGCAGCCAGCCGGCGGCAAGCGGCGGCAGCGCCCCCTTGCCGCAATCGGCCAGCAGGGTCAGAACGCCCAGTTTCCTGCCCAGCAACCGGCCGACATTGGTGGCGCCGATATTGCCGCTCCCGGATTTACGGACGTCGATCCCCGCGCTTCTGGCAAAAAGCAGACCAAAGGGAACCGAGCCGAGAAGATAGGCACAGATGAGAAGAAGGTACTCCATGGAGTTCCGGCTGGATAGAGGGATTGCTGGTCTTGTTTCTGATTAATGCCCCGGGACCGGTTACCGGGTTGGGATTATCAGGGTGACGCATCAAACGGTTATGGCACGGCACATCGACCTTACACAAAAAACGACACAAAGACAACAGAACATCACCAGCTGATAACTGGTCACCGGGCCTATAACTCGTGTCTGTCATTATCTCCGGACCTGCAAGTGGCTTTTTGGTGGAATTTCCGGGCAAACGCTGGTAATATAACCTGTTGATAATCACTACCAGGTCCATTGACCAAGACGGTCCATACTTCCTTTCAGCCTGTTTTTTCCATCATAAACCCATGCCGATCAGAACAATAATCACCTTTCCCGACCCGCTCCTGCGCCGAAAAACCGAACCGGTAACGGACTTTGACCAATCCCTGGAAAAACTGGTCGCCGACATGGCCGAGACCATGTACGACGCGCCGGGCGTCGGCCTGGCCGCCAACCAGATCGGGGTCTGCCGCAAACTGATGCTGGTGGACATCAGCGAAGACCGGGAAAACAAGGCCGAGCGGGAGTATCTGGTGCTGGCCAACCCGGAAATCATGGCCAGCGAAGGCGCCCAGATCGATGAGGAGGGCTGCCTGAGCGTGCCTGATCTCACCGCCAAGGTCAAACGCTTCTGGAAAATTACGCTCCGGGCCCAAGACATCAAGGGCCGGCCCCTGGAGTTTGAGGCGGTAGACCATTTTGCCCGGGTGATCCAACACGAGGTGGATCACCTGAACGGGATTCTTTTTCTCGACCATCTCAGCGTGCTGAAACGCTCGCTCTACAAAAAACGGCGCAAAAAACAGCTCCGGCAGGAAAAAGAGGCCCATGGCCAATAGACTGCGGATCATCTTCATGGGCACCCCCGGGTTTGCCGTGCCCTCTTTAAAGGCCCTGCTCTCCGGGCCGGACCAGGTGGTTGCGGTGGTCACCCGGCCGGACCGCCCCAAGGGCCGCGGCAAAAAGCTGACCCCGCCGCCGATCAAAGAGTTGGCCCTGGCCGCTGGCCTGCCGGTACTCCAGCCCACCAGGATCCGGGGCGAGGATTTTCTCCGGAAACTTGCCGCCTATTCTCCGGATATCATCGTGGTCACCGCCTACGGACGGATCCTGCCCGGCCCGCTGCTGGCCATGCCGCCCCTGGGCGTCATCAATGTCCATGGCTCCCTGCTCCCCAAGTACCGGGGCGCGGCCCCGATCCAGTGGGCCCTGATCAACAACGAGACCGAGACCGGGGTGACGATCATCCAGATGGACCAGGGATTGGATACCGGCGACATCCTGCTGCCGGCCCGGATCGATATCGCGCCGGACGATACCGCCGGCAGTCTGGCAATCAAGCTGGCCGAGTTGGGCGGCAGAACGCTTCTCAAGGCCCTGGACCTGCTCCGGGCCGGCAACCTGCGCCCGCGGCAGCAGGACAACGACCTGGCCACCCCGGCGCCGTTGCTCAGCAAAAAAGACGGCCTGGTTGACTGGCAACAGCCGGCTATTGCGATCAGCGGACTGATCCGCGGCCTTGATCCCTGGCCCACCACCTATACCTATCTCAACCATAAACGGCTCCAGCTCTTTGCCCCCAAGGTGGTCCCGGCACCCCCTGACACTCCGGCGCCGGGCACCCTCTGCCGGGCCGACAGGGACGGACTGCTCATCGCCACCGGCCAGGACCTGTTACTGGTGCGGGCGGTCCAGCCCGAGGGCAAACAGAGGATGGAGGCGGACGCCTTTCTCCGGGGCCACCCCCTTGAACCAGGGACCGTGTTCGGCCGATGAAAACGACCCGGGCGCGTATCCTCTTCTGGTTTCTCTTCTTAAGCCTGGCCTCCTTTGCCCTGCTCATTCTGCTGGCCTGGGACGATACCCTGGCGGGCCGGGTCCTGTTCCATTTCCAGCAGGTCAGGGACAACAGCGTCCGGATCCGGGCCGCGATCCGCGAGTACGGCAACCTCGGCCCCCTGGTCTTCATGGGCCTGCAGATCCTGCAGGTGATCTTCGCGCCGGTGCCGGGCGAGGCCACCGGCATCCTGGGCGGTTATCTGTTCGGCGCCCTGCCCGGGTTCCTCTACTCCAGCCTGGCCCTGACCATCGGCTCCGGCCTGGCCTATCTGATGGGCCGGTTGCTGGGCAATGCCTTTCACGACAGAATAACCAGCACCAGGCTCTATGTACGCTTCAACAAGCTGGTGGTGAGCAACGACTGCATGGTCCCATTTATCCTCTTTCTCCTGCCCGGGTTCCCCAAGGACTCGCTCTCCTATCTCCTGGGGATGAGCATCATGCCCCTGCGGGTTTTTATCTTCATCGCCGGGGTGGCCCGGCTGCCCGGCACCCTGGTCCTCTCCCTGCAGGGGGACCAGTTCTACCGGGAGAACTACCTCGGGCTGCTGCTGATGGTGCTCTTTTCCCTGGCCATTTCGCTGCCATGCTTTTATTATCGCAAGAAAATTTTGAAATATCTGCTCAAGTCCCAGAAAAAGTCAGCCCAGAAATAAACAACCACCACCATGGAGACCGTACCCCCAAAAATCGCCTATGCCGACTGCTTCTCCGGGATCAGCGGCGACATGTTCCTGGCCGGGCTGCTGGACAGCGGCCTGCCCGGGGAGGTGCTCCATGGCGGACTGGCCCGGCTCGGGCTGGACCGGGTGGAGCTGACGATCAGCCGGGAGAAACAGCAGGGGCTTAGCGCCACCCGGGTCCGGATCACGGTGGCCGATGAACAACCGCCCCGCACCTGGAAAAATATCCAAGCTCTGCTCAAGGAGTGCGAACTTTCCGCACCGGTCAAAAAAAAATCACTGGCCGTGTTTGCGGCCCTGGCCGGGGCCGAGGCCAAAGTCCACGGCTGCCCGGTGGATGAGGTCCATTTCCATGAACTGGGCGGAGTGGATGCGCTGGTGGATATCGTCGGCACGGTGATCGGCCTGGACCACCTGAAGATCGAGAAAATCATCGCCTCGCCCCTGCCCATGCCCAGGGGCTGGGTAACCTGCGGCCACGGCCGATTGCCGCTGCCCGCGCCAGCGGTATGCGAACTTTTAAAAGGGGTGGAGGTATACGGAGTCGACCTGGATCAGGAACTGGTCACCCCCACCGGCGCGGCATTACTCAAGACCCTGGCCAGCGGGTTCGGGCCGATGCCGCCGATGGTCATCGACCGGGTCGGCTATGGCAGCGGCAGCCGGGTCCGCAAGGACGGACGGCCCAACCTGTTCCGGCTGATCATCGGCCAGGCCCTGACCTGTACCGAGGCCCGGGAGGTGGAGGTGATCGAGACCAACCTTGACGACTGGTCGCCGGAATCCTTTCAGTTTGTCAGTGAACAGCTCTTTGGAGCAGGGGCCCTGGATGTCAGCATCGCGCCGATCCAGATGAAAAAGGGGCGGCCCGGCTTTCTCCTGCAGGTGTTGGCCGACCCGGCCCATGCCCTGGCCTGCAAACAGCTGATCCTGACCGAGACCACGGCCATTGGCCTCAGGTTCCGCATTGAGCAGCGGCTGACCCTGGACCGGACCTTGGGTCATGTGGTGACCCCCTGGGGAAGGGTACAGGTAAAAAAGGTGGAGACCCCCCGCGGCCCGGTCCTGTATCCGGAATATGAGGACTGCTGCCGGCTGGCCAGGGCATATAAGATCCCCTTGAAAGAAATCTATGGCAAGGTGGGCCGGCGGGGCGTGGCGGAGTTTATTCCCATTGCCGATCAAGGAGAAAAAAACAAATGACCACCCTGATCATGGCCATCGCCTCCGGGCTTTACAGCGGCTACCTGCCCATTGCCCCGGGCACCTGGGGCTCGCTGGTGGGGATCGCTCTTTTTGTTTTACTGAGCAGTCTGTCTTTGCCGGTCTACGGCCTGGTGGTGGCAGGGCTGCTGCTGGTGGGCTTTTTTGCTGCCAACGGGGCAGAGAAGATCCTGGATAAAAAAGACCCGGGCGTGGTGGTGATCGACGAGATCGTCGGCATGCTGATCACCATGACCGCGGCGCCGATAACCCCGTGGGTACTGCTGCTCGGCTTTCTTTTATTCCGGCTCTTTGATATTGCCAAGCCCTTCCCCTGCAACTGGGTGGATAAGCGGGTCAACGGCGGGATCGGGATCATGCTCGACGACGTGATCGCCGGAATCTACGGATTTATTGTGTTGCAGGGGATTTTGTACTTCATCCAGGGGTGAGGGTAAAGTTATTTTCAAAAAGCCATCCTCCGCGATCCTCTGCGTACTCTGCGGTTCAAGGTTCTCTGTTAAAAACAGAACGGCTTGTTACCGCGGAGGTCG
>JAKITW010000014.1 GCA_021647905.1 Desulfobacterales bacterium
GCGCGGGTGTGCGGGGTGAGGGGTCGCGGGTCGGGGGTCAGGGGTCAGGGGTCAGGGGTCAGAGTAAATTATAAATTTTGACTTATTGTCAGGCCACAAAAAAAGGCCGCCCGGGGTTGATCCCCGGGCGGCCTTTTTGAATATGATTAAAACGCAACTCAGGTCTTCTTGATCTTGACCGCGCATATCTTGAGTTCGGGGATGCCGCAATCCGGGTCCGTCGCCGGGTTGGTCAGCTGGTTGGTGGGGGTTTCGCTAAAGTGGAAGGTCATGAAGACCACCCCCCTGGGGGACTTGTCGGTGATCCGGGTCCGGGCCGTGACCTCGCCCCGCCGCGACAGGACCACCACCACCTCGCCATCCTCGATCCCGAGACCAACGGCGTCCTCCGGGTTGATCTCCACAAACTCCTGATTAACGATATTGCGCAGTACCTCACATCTCCGGGTCATGCTTCCGGTGTGATAATGGTAGAGGTTGCGGCCGGTGGTCAGGATAAAGGGATACTCCTCGTCAACAAGCTCCAGGGCGGGCCGGTAGGCCAGGGGGATGAACCTGCCCCGGCCGCGCGGAAAGCCGTTGGCATGCAGATACCGGGTGCCTGGATGATCGGTATCCGGACAGGGCCACTGCAGGCTGCCCTGCTCCAGCCGCTGGTAGTTGATGCCGCCATAGGACGGCACCAGGCTGCTGATCTCGTCCATGATCTCGGCGGGATGGTTGAAATCAAAACCGTCCGCGCCCATCCGCTGGGCAATCTGGCAGATAATCTGCCAGTCGGCCTTGATCTCGCCGGCCGGGTTGACCGCCTTGCGGATCCTCTGGGCCCGCCGCTCGGTATTGGCAAACACCCCGTCTTTCTCATAGCTGCAGGCCGCGGGCAGGACCACGTGGGCAAGCTGGGCGGTCTCGGTCAGGAAGAGATCCTGGACAATCAGCAGGTCAAGGCTTTTCAGGCATTTTTCCACATGGTTGGCGTCCGGGTCGCTCAACACCGGATTCTCGCCCATGATATAAACGGCCTTTAATGTTCCCGCATCAACCGCCGGCCACATCCTGGTCAGGGTCAACCCCGGGGTCTCGGGCAGCCGCACGCCCCAGCCCTGTTCGAACCGCTGCCGCGCCGCGAGATCAGCGACCTGCTGGTAGCCGGGATAGTAAATGGGCAGTCCCCCCATATCGCAGGCCCCCTGGACATTGTTCTGGCCGCGCAGGGGATTGACCCCGGAGGAGGGCTTGCCGATGTTGCCGGTGAGCATGGCCAGGTTGGAAATGGCCTTGACATTGTCGGTGCCCTTGGAGTGCTGGGTGATACCCATGGCGTAAAGGATCGTTCCCGGTCCCTCGCTGGCGTAGATCCGGGCCGCCTCGACGATCTTATCACCATCCACCCCGGTGAGCGCGGCAACCTCGGCCAGGCCGAAGCCGGCCAGGGATTGCCTGAACTCCTCGAAATTCTCGCAGCGGCTGTCAATGAAATCCCGGTCCAGCAGCCCCTGGTCAACTATCACCCGGGCCATGCCCATCAGGAGCGGCACGTCGGTGCCGGGGTTGAGACGGAGCCAGAGGTGGGCATGGGTGCAGAGCCCGACCCGGCGGGGGTTGATAACGATCAGCTTGCCGCGGTTCTTTACCGCCCGGAGCACCTGGTGATAGATGATCGGGTGATTCTCCGCCGTATTGGAGCCAATGACCATCACCACCCTGGCCTCGCCGATCTCATCAATGGAGTTGGTCATGGCGGCCGAACCGTAAGTTGTGACCAGACCGGTCACGGTTGGGGCGTGTCAGAGACGGGCGCAATGATCAATGGAGTTGGTCCCCATCACTGCGCGGGTAAACTTCTGCAGCAGGTAGTTGTCCTCGTTGGTGCAGCGGGCCGAGGCCAGGGCGGCGAATTGTTCGCCCTGGTTGTCCTTGAGTCTGTCGGCGATAAAGCCCAGGGCCTCGTACCAGGAAACCTTCCTGAAGGGGGCCTCGTTGCTCTCCCGGAGCAGGGGCTGGGTCAGTCGCTCCGGAGAGTTGTAGAAATCAAAGCCGAAACGGCCCTTGACACAGAGTTCGCCGTGGTTGGACGGGCCATGCGCATCGCCCTTGATCTCAAAGATGACGTTGTTCTTGGTATAGATCTCAGTGGCGCAGCCAGTGCCGCAATAGGTGCAGACCGAGTTGGTCATCTCGGCCTCGCCGGGCAGCAGCGGCAGCACCAGGTGATTCTTCATCAGGGTGCCGGTGGGACAGGCATCAACGCAGACCCCGCAGGATACACATTTATCATTAATGGTGATATCCTTGTCAGTAACCACCCCGTCCTCTTCCTTAAAGGACAGGGTTATCGCCCCGTAGGGACAGACCCGTTCGCAGCGATAGCAGAGGACGCACTTGTTGGCATCGATCCGGATCGATGGATGATCGCTTTTTTCGTGGCACTGCAGCCTCTTGGCCGCAAGCTTGGCCGGCACCTTATGCTCAATGGCCAGGGGCCGCAGGGTACATTTGGACAGACCGGTGCAGCCGCACTGCAAACATCTTTTGGCCTCCCTGACCGCCATTTCCACGGAAAAACCGGTTTCCACCTGGTCAAAGTCACGGATCCGTCGTTCCGGCGGCCGGGCCGGCATCGCCTCGGCCAGGGCAACGGAGGAGCCGGCAAAGTTGGCCATGTCCACGTCCTCGAACTTCTTGCCCTTGGAGAAATTAAGCCGGCCATCAGCCGGTTTGGGCACCGGGTTGCCGGTCATTTCCTTGTGAATGGCCTCGGCGGCGCGCCGGCCCGAATCCACTGCCTGGATCACGCTCCTGGCCCCGGTGGCCGCCTCGCCGCCGGCATAGATGCCCGGGACATTGGTGGCCATGGTGGAGGGATTGGCCTTGATCGCCTTTTTGGGGGACAGGTTCAACCGGGCCTCGATCTCGCCAAAGCCGGCAAAGGCGCCGTCCGACATCTGGCCAAGGCCGTTGATCACCAGGTCGCCCTCCCAGATCAGGGACGAGCCCTCCATGGGAATAGGTTTGCGCTTGCCCCGTTTATCCGGCTCGCTCAGCACGGTACGGGCGATCTCCATCCGCAGGCCACCGCTGTCGGTTTTGGCAAGGCCAAGCGGGGTCGCCATCATAAAGAACTGGACGCCCTCTTTTTCCGCCTCATCGATGTCCCGCTGTGAGGCGGGCATTTCAACCTTGGCCCGGGGATAAAGAACCGTGACCTCAACATCCCCCAGACGGCGGGCGCTGCGAGCCGCATGGATGGAAATCTTGGTGCCGCCGATCACCATCACCTTGTGGCCGGCATTGATCCTTTCGCCGCTGTTGGCGCGCCGGAGAAAGGAGAGACCGTCCCAGATATGCGCCTTGCCGGGCACATCCAACTGGATCTGCCGGGCCATGCCGCAGGCGATAAAAATCGCCTCAAAGCCGTCGTTGCGCAGGTCGGCCAGGTTGAAATCACGGCCCCACTCCTTGCCGGTCCTGACCTGGACCCCCATACCGATGATGATCTCGATCTCGCGGTCCAGTTCGTAATCCGGCATCTTGAAATTGGGAATGCCGTAACGGGCCAATCCGCCCAAACGGGTATCAGCCTCAAAGAGATAGACCTCATGTCCCAGCTTGCGGAGATAATAGGCGCAGGAAAGACCGGCCGGGCCGCCGCCGATAATGGCGACCTTGTGGCCGCTGGGCTCGCCCACCTCCTCGGTAAAGCCACCCTTGAGATTGGCCTGATCAACGGCAAAACGCTTGAGGTGGTTGATGGAGAGCGCTTCGTCGAGCAGGATCCGGCGGCAGCGGGTCTCGCAGAAACGGGGACAGACCCGGCAGACAATGCCGGGCAGGGCGTTGCGCTCCTTGATCAACCGCAGGGCCGCCTCGAATTCACCCTTGGCAATCAGATTGATATAGCCCTGGACATTGATGCCGCCGGGGCAGGTAAGGGTGCAGGGGGCCTTGCAGTCGCCATAATGATGGCCGGCCAGTTCCTGCAGCCGCTTTTTGCGGTGCGCGGTCAACTCGGGGGTCTCGGTTTTGATCACCATTCCGGCGGCAACCGTGGTCCGGCAGGCCCGCTTCCGTTCCCCGTCCACCTCGACCAGACACATCAGGCAGGGCCGCGGCGAGTCTGGTTTTCCTTCCTGGTGGCAGAGGCGGGGAATATCAATGCCGACCTGGCCGGCCGCCTCGAGGATGGAGCAGCCAGCGGCAACCCCGACCTCCCGGTCGTTTATCGTCACTGATACCAGCCCGCGGCCGGCAGCAATGGAACTGTTCTCTGTCATTGTTTCAGCCTTACGGTCAACTGTTGTCACACATTAAGCAGATATTTCCGAAACCCGTCCCAGCGCCTATGAAAACAGGCTCCTTTCTTTAAGAAAACAGGAAGTTGGGAGGGGGAGGAACGGAAGACAGACTGCCGGATATTGATGCAACCCATGCCGGGCAGATTGGAACAACTGGTCCGGAGACCGCAATGTTGTCCAGATGGTACGTCCTGTTAATGCGTACTCATAAAAGTATATATTTTGCCTGTTATCTCTATACGATCAACCGATTATAGTCAATAGATTTTCTGGCCGGGCCTCCTCCAAAACAGCGGCCGGAATCCTGCTTTCAGCACCTGGGGTAGAGCAAAAATCACCCGCCGGACTCCGGGTTGCCTCCTGCCTGGCAAGCGCTTGCCGGCTGCCGGAGAGGTGTCTGTCCGGCAGCCGGCCCTTTATCCATCTTTACCATTGTTCTGGTTATGTTAAGCAGGTATAAGAAAGTATAAGTATCCCGGTTGACATCTTCCAACCCACCCGGGTAAATAATGCCCTCGGCAAAACGCGCTTACCCGGCAGCCATGGAGTCTTTGCCCATGAATCCCGCGGAATCATTTCGCGGCTACGGAAAAAAGCACAATACAAAAAATGAAAAAACTATTGGTTACATATCTCGGCCTGACGCTCCTGGGCCTGATGATTAACGGACCGGTAACAGCAGCCGACAAGATCCTCACCATGTCCACCACCACCTCAACCCAGGCCTCGGGGCTGCTCGACCGGCTCCTGCCGGAGTTTGAAAAAGATACCGGCATCAAGGTCAAGGTGATTGCCAAGGGGACCGGCGCCGCCATCCGCGACGGCATGGACGGCAACGTGGATATCATTTTTGTCCATGCCAAAAACCGGGAGGAGGAGTTTGTCGTCCGGGGTTTCGGCACCAGGCGGTATGCGGTGATGCACAACGATTTCCTGATCATCGGCCCGGCAAACGACCCGGCCGGAATCAAGGGGATGAAAAATGCCGCCGCGGCCCTGGGAAAGATCGCTACGGCCCGGGCCCTTTTCATCTCCCGGGGCGACGATTCCGGCACCCATACCAAGGAGCAGCAACTCTGGCGCGCTTCCGGAGTCAGGCTGGCCGAACAGCATCAAACCATCGTCAAAAAGGGCAAAGAGAAAAAAATAACCTCTCAGCGGCCGGCCGGTTCCAACGGCTGGTACCTGTCCATCGGCCAGGGCATGGGCAAGACCGCCACCTTTGCCGATGAGAAGCAGGCCTACACCCTGATCGACCGGGGCACCTACATCAAGTACAGGTACGGCCGGACCCCGGCCATCGACCTGGTCCCCCTGGTTGAAGGGGACCCGGCCCTGGCCAACCCCTACGGGATCATCCCGGTCGATCCGGCCCGGCATCCCCATGTGGATTACGATCTGGCCGAGCGCTTCGCCCGCTGGATCACCTCGTCCCGGGGCCAGAAGCTGATCAACAACTACCGGTTGATCGGCAGGCAGCTCTTTTATCCGGACGCAAGATAAAAAAACTTTGCAGACCCGGCGGCCCGGCCTGAGATTCCGCATTGCCGAATGACCGCCGATCAAGCCGCGAACCGAGCCCATGGACCTTCTCCTTGACAGTCTGGCATCCGCTGTTCATCTGCTCCTGTCCCTGGATTCCGAGCTTTTCATCATCGTCGGGGTCTCTGTCTGGGTAAGCTGCAGTTCAACGGTCATTGCCTCGCTGATCGGCCTTCCCCTTGCCTCCCTGATCGCCTTTTCCACCTTTCCGGGCAAGCGGCTGACCATCACCTGCCTGAACACCCTGCTGGCCATGCCCACAGTGGTTATCGGACTGCTGGTCTATTCCTTTATCTCCCGCCGGGGCATCCTCGGCCCCATGGAACTGCTCTACACCCGGAAGGCGATTATCATCGGCCAGGTGCTGCTGATCATCCCCCTGGTGACCACCCTGACCATTGCCGCCGTCAACCGGATCGACAAACGCTACCGCAATACCGCCCTGACCCTGGGCGCCAACCGGTTGCAGATGGCGCTGGTCATCTTTAAGGAGGCACGGTACGGGATCATCGCCGCAATCATTGCCGCCTTTGGCCGGGTGATCGCCGAGATCGGCATCTCGATGATGCTGGGCGGCAATGTCCGGGGCTTTACCCGCACCATGACCACGGCCATGGCCCTTGAATACGACAAGGGCGAGTTCACCCTGGCGGTGGCCCTGGGAATCGTCCTGCTCAGTCTGGCCCTTGGCATTAATCTGCTGTTTCACTTTTTCCAGGGCAGGCTGCAATCCAATGCTGTATGAACTCTCCGGACTGACCCGGGTCTTTAACAGCCGGACTGTCCTCGACATCCCGGACCTCACCATGGAAAAGGGGCGGATCCATGCCCTGCTGGGGCCCAACGGTTCGGGCAAGACCACCCTGCTCAACCTGCTCGCCTTTCTCGACGCGCCGACCGCCGGGACCATCTCCTTCGGCTCCGGCCCGGTGCGTTTCACCGAGTCCTTTCTACTGCCCCTGCGGCGCCGGGTTGTGCTGGTTGATCAACACCCGATCCTCTTCACCGCGTCGGTGTACGCCAACCTCGAGTTCGGCTTGAAGATCCGCAGGATCAGGAAAGAGGTTCGCGATAAAAAGATCCGGGCCGCCCTGGAGATGGTCGATATGCAGGACTTCATCCATGCCCGGGGCCAGACCCTGTCCGGCGGCGAGACAAAAAGAATCGCCCTGGCCCGGGCCCTGGTGCTTGAGCCGGAGGTGCTGCTCTGCGACGAACCCCTTGCCAATGTTGATGCCGGGAACCAGGAACGGATTCTGGCCATCCTCGGCCGGATTAACACCCTGCAGCGGACATCGATAATATTCTCAAGCCATGACCAGCCCCTGGCCGAGCGGCTGGCCCGGAACAAACTCTATCTGGATAACGGCCGCCTGGCCGCGAAGAGCGCCTCTCCCCCTTTCTGACCCGCCCGGTGGTTTCCGTAAATTTGTAGCCCCTGGTGAACGGTTACCTTGACAATCAGCAACAAAACATATAAATATATGTTTATATGTTTTTAAACTTAATAGGGCCCGGGTTTGACGGAAACCCGGAGCATATTCTTCCACCCAAGGAGAAACCCTTGCGAAAAAAAACCGGGCAAGCAAAAAGCAAAGAGGTAAATCTCCAGGCCGCGGCCTTTCTGGCCAAGACCATGGCCGACGAAAACCGCCTGCGAATTATTCAATCGTTGCACAAAGGCAAAAAACCGGTCTCCCGCATTGTCGAGGAACTGGGGATTTCCCAGCCCCTGGTATCCCATCACCTCAAGGAACTCAAGCGTTCGCTCCTGGTCAAGGTTGAACGGAACGGCCCCTTTATCAACTATGAACTGACCGACCAGCGGGTCACTGAAATACTCAGCGGCCTGAGCCGGCTGGCAACCGATCTACTCACCAACCGAACCACCTTTTAACGTCAAAGGGAGGAGTACCAATGAAGGAACTTCTGCAGATAGTTGAAAAAATGGACCCAAAAGAGGCGATGACCGCGCTTGCCGGCGCCGTGTCCACCCTTTTCAAACATATTGACGAGAATGCCAAGCTTGACTTTGTTGTCTCCCTGATCGGTGATTCCGGCAACGACAAGATATCGAGCATGGTCAATCTCTGACTGGCTGAATGCATGGACGAAGGTGTCGATCCAACGCGTATGTGCCAGAGCCTGGTGGACAAGGTGGCCCAATCCAGACAGCTGCAGGCGGTCACCGACCCGGAGATCCTGCCCCTGTTCGAGGACTGGTTCGAGGAGCTGGAAAACGAGGTGCTTTCCTTTGCCAGGGATAATCATCCCGTAACCGCGAATGGCCTGGCCGAGGGTATCGGTTTGTCGCGCGCCGGGGCGCATTTTATGCTCAGCAAGCTCAAACGGGAAGGAAAAATTCAAACAGGAGAATGACGCCATGTTGCTGGTACGCTTTTTTCTCAACGAACCGCAGGGGAAAACCTGACGCCATTTCGAGGAAATGCTGCCCAGGCTGGGCAAACGGTTTGACATCGATATTACGGTTATTTCAAAACCGCGCCACGAGTTCCAGTCGCTTGACCATGACGCCCTCGGCCTGCCAAGGGCGCCAGCGGTTATGATCGGCGACCGGGTCATTGTGGCGGGCGCGGATATCAGCGAGGAACAGCTGGCGGCCGCGATAGGGTTGCAGCTTGCAGAGGCCGGGGACGGGCAGCCGTGAAAAGGGCGCTCCTGAACCGTAACCCGCTGTTTTTGCTGAGCCTTGTTATCGGAATGTTGTTTTTCCCCCCGCTGCCCGGGGCAGCGGCAATGGAGGCCACCTTGTCCGGCCGGGATATCGTGGCCGGCGATCCGGTTACCGTAACCGGTTCAATCGAACCGGGCCGGGAGCTTTACGTGGTTGTCTGTACGGAACAGACGTTCAAGGCCGCAGACTCGCCGGGTATTACGGAAAAGAAAAAACTGGCCGCGCTTTTCCAGGACACAACCATCCCGCCGGTTTATTACGTCCTGTCAAGCGACCCGCAGACCCTTGCCCTGCCGCAATCGGTTGAAAAGGGGCAGGAAGAAGGTCTGTTCGCCTTTCCGCCCTTCAGGTATACGGTGGGGGTCAATAAAATAAAAAAATGGGCCGAGATCGACCCTGGGGTGAAAACCATGCTCGGGCCGGTGACCACCGGCGAGCAGTGGAAGTTTCTGACCTATGCCCATGAAACCAGGTTCGGGATCAACACCATTACCAAGGAGAAACAGGCCGGCGGCGGCAACGCCAGAATGGTGCTTGCCGATTTCAGCCGGCAACCCGAACCATGGAACCGGGGTGTCACTGTTTCGCTGGATAAGAAAAGCGGGGCCTTTTCCATTACCATGACCCCCTACGGCAACCTTGCGCCAGGCACCGAGATGGCGGTTTACGTGAACGGCGAGCGGGCCGGCGGGTTTGTCATCAAGCCTTCGGGTTTTTATTTTTCCATTGCCAATACCTATGTGAATCCCCTGGTGGTCGTGCTGGGCAGTTTTCTGATCGGCGTGCTTTTTGTTATCATGGGCGCGGCCGGCGGTCTCTTTACCGCTGCTTTTCAGATTACGATCCTCGGCACCATGGGCCCCCTGGGGGTGAACGCCGCCAATACCATCAAACCAACCAATCTTTTTCTCACCCTGTTGTCACCGGTCACCGGGCTGGGCAACTATTTTCGCGAAAAACGGTTTGCCTGGCCGCTCGGCCTCTTTTTTGCCGCCGGCATTGTGGTTGGCGCCTTCTGGCTGGGCCCGGAATATTCAGCCAAATACCTGCCCATGAAGGCCTACAAGTTCTATCTCGGTATTGTCTGTCTGATAATCGGCATCAAGCTGTTCTGGGAAAGCCTGCCCAGCGCCATTGCCAGGAAGAAACAAACAAAGGCGATTGTCGAACGTTTTAACCGGGCCATGAAAAAGGCCAGGCAAGAGGGCACCGCCATCCAGATCGGCAGGGTTGAGTTTGAAAAATTCAGCCTGACCCGGTTCGACATGAAGTTCTGGGGCGAGACCTTTGTGGCCCGGCCGTTGCTCATGCTGGTCAGCGGGGTGTTCATGGGAATGATCGCCTCCTCCTTCGGGGTGGGCGGCGGTTTCATGTTCATGCCGTTCATGGCCTCTGTTCTCGGCTATCCCATGTATCTGGCAGTACCCATCGCCCTGGCCGGCACCTTTGCCACCTCCCTGGGCGGGATCAGCAGGTACACGATGATGGGGTACTCGCCGGACTGGCTGATGGCCGCCTGTATTGCCGTGGGCGCCATCGGCGGCGGCATGGTGGGGCCGAAGATCCAGAAACGGCTGCCCGAGGTCTTTCTGAAGCGGATGCTGGCCCTGGCGTTGATCATAGTATTTATGAAATACACCGGAGCGCTGCCCTTTCTGCGCTGATCTCCGTCCAGTAACAAGGAAAGCCTCATGCAAAGGGTGACCGCAGACCGAATTTCTTGATCCGGTAACCGATCTGGCGCTGGGTCAGTCCCAGTTCCCGGGCCGCCCGGGCCTGTACCCAGCCATGGCGGTTGAGCGCGGCCTCGACCTGCTGCCTCTCCAGCGCCTGCAGGGACTGGGTCTGGGCGCCCATTGCCGGCTGGGCAAGGGATGGGGCCGGGGCCAGCGGCACCATCCGCTCTTCCGGCTCCGCCTTCATGAATGAGGGCAGGTCCGCCATTTTCACCAGGTTGCGGTCCGCCATGATCACCAGCCGTTCGATCAGGTTCTGCAGTTCCCGGACATTGCCGGGCCAGCGGTAGGTACGGAGAAACTCCAATACCTCCCGGGAAAGGGCCACCCTCCGTTTATTCTCCCGGTTGCTCAACTGGAGAAAATGTTCGAGCAGAAAGGGAATATCCTCGCGCCGGTCCCTTAAGGGCGGCAGGATGATCGGCACCACGTTGAGCCGGTAATAGAGATCGGCCCGGAAGGTGTTTTGAAGCACTGCCTGTTCCAGGCTGAGGTTGGTGGCGGCAATGATCCGGACATCCACCCGGATGGTCCGGGTGCCGCCCAGCCGCTCGAACTGCTTCTCCTGCAGAACCCGGAGCAGCTTGGCCTGGAGCTCCAGCGGCAACTCGCCGATCTCGTCCAGGAACAAGGTACCCTGGTCGGCCAGTTCAAAACGGCCCAGCTTGATTCCAGTGGCCCCGGTAAAGGCCCCCTTTTCATGGCCGAGCAGTTCACTTTCAAGCAGGTTCTCCGGCAGGGCCGCGCAGTTGACCTTGATGTAGGGCCGATCCCGCCGGGGACTGGCCAGGTGTACGGCCCGGGCCACCAGTTCCTTGCCCGTGCCTGATTCGCCCAGCAGCAACACGCTGGCCGTGCTCGGGGCCACCTTGTCAATGGTCCGGAAGACCTCCTGCATCGGCTTGCTCTGGCCGATGATATTATGATGACCGAACCTCTTTTTCAACTCCTCCTTGAGTGACAGGTTCTCGGCCACCAACCGTTCTTCTTTCTTTTTAATCGCATTGTGCAGGTTGAGAAACTGGGCGATCAGCATGGCCACCACGGTGAGGAACCGGATGTCCTCTTCAAAGGAGATCTCCGGGCCAAAGAGCCGGTCCACGGTCAGAACCCCCACCGGCTCCTCAAGCAGGATGACCGGAACGCCGATAAAGGAGGTTTCGCCCTTGGAAAAGCGGGCCCTGGCCCCGGTCCGGTTCAGAAAAAGCGGCTCTTCGGCAATATCCGGCACCACGCAGGGGTATGTCTCCTGGAATATCTTGCCGATGATCCCCTCGCCCACCCGGTAGATACCCCGTTCCCTCTCCTTGGCAGTGAGCCCGTACGAGGCCCTGATCACCAACCGCCGGTCTTTTTCATCCATCAGCACCAGGGTGGCCCGCTCCATCCGCAGGGTCTCGTGCAGGATGCCCAGGATCTCGCCCAGGGCCCGGTCCAGGTCCAGGGCCGAGCCGATCATCTGGGCAATCTGATAAAGGGCCTGGATTTCCTGGGCCTCGATGTTCGGTGTCTTGTCACTGTTGTGCTGAATCATTGCCTGGCCTTTTATATATTTTTAA
Source organism: Desulfobacterales bacterium (assembly GCA_021647905.1). NCBI lineage: Bacteria > Pseudomonadati > Thermodesulfobacteriota > Desulfobacteria > Desulfobacterales > Desulfobacterales bacterium. The sequence goes on from JAKITW010000014.1 coordinate 11,828, forward strand.
CGATAAGTCACCATCCTGGCTTGCAAAATCCATTCCGAAACGTGGAACCAGGGATTCTTTTTTTCACCGGACAGATTATCCCCGGTTTTTCATCATGTTATCCATTGTCCGGACCAGGCGGCAGTATAACTTCGCCCGGCCGGCGGTTAATCATTTTACTCCAAAAATGTAACAAAATGATTTTCAAGGGACCACAAAAACTACAATATTGTCATTTTGTTACCTGGCCGGGCTGATTGACAAAGATGACGAGATCTCTTCATTTTTGTCGCATTATGCACATTAAGGGCGTTTGTTTCTTTCCCCTGTTTTTTCTCCCGCCGACAGCTTATTCCTCAGCAACATACTGATTTTTAATCATAAAAAATAAACAGTAGCCTCCTGGCACGCTGTTTGCCCTTAGAGCTGGAAAGAGTTGCGGCGCCACGGGACCCAAAGGGTGCGGGAAAGAATTTTTATTTTTTTATCACTTCCATCATACAAGGAGGAATACCAGATGAAAAAGATGAGAAAGGTAGCAATTTACGGAAAAGGCGGGATCGGCAAATCCACCACCACCCAGAACACGGTGGCCGGCTTGTCCCAGATGGGCCGGAAAATCATGGTGGTCGGCTGCGACCCCAAGGCTGACTCCACCCGGCTGCTCCTGGGCGGCCTGGCCCAGAAATCGGTCCTGGACTCCCTGCGCGAGGAAGGTGAAGAGGTGGAACTCGAAAATATCCGCAAAAAGGGTTACGGCGATACCTGGTGTGTTGAGTCCGGCGGCCCGGAGCCGGGAGTCGGCTGCGCCGGTCGCGGCATCATCACCTCCATCAACATGCTGGAATCCCTTGGCGCCTACGCCGAGAGCGAAGAACTGGACTACGCCTTCTACGATGTCCTGGGCGACGTGGTCTGCGGCGGTTTTGCCATGCCTATCCGTGACGGCAAGGCGGAAGAGATCTACATCGTTGTTTCCGGCGAAATGATGGCCATGTATGCGGCCAATAATATCTGCAAGGGGATCACCAAGTTCGCCCAGTCCGGCTCGGTGCGCCTTAGCGGTTTGATCTGTAACTCCCGGGCCGTGGACAATGAAAAAGAGATGATTGAGGAACTGGCCAAGAAACTGGGCACCCATATGATCTACTTTATTCCCAGGGACAACGATGTCCAGCGGGCCGAGATCAACCGGAAGACGGTCATCGAATGGAACCCGGAAGTTCCGCAGGCCGAGGAATACCGCGGCCTGGCCAGGGCCATTGACGGCAACGAAAGGTTCGTGATCCCCACCCCGCTGGAGATCAAGGAACTGGAGCAGCTGCTCATGGACTTCGGCCTGATGAACTAAGCGTTCAAACGGTTCAAACAGCTCAAACAGCTCAAACAGTTCAAACAGCTCAAACAGCTCAAAAGATTCAAAATTCAAAGCTGGAGATAATAATATGCTGATCATGATTAGAGCAATTGTCAGGCCGGAAAAGGCGGATAATATCCTCGCGGCCCTGATGGACGCCGGTTTTCCCGCGGTAACCAAGTATTCGGTGGCCGGCCGCGGCAAGCAGCGCGGCATCAAAATCGGCGAGGTCACCTATGATGAAATCCCGAAAACCATGCTGATGAGCGTGGTCAAGGCCGAGGACAAGGATTTTGTCATCGAGACCATCATGGACACCGCCCGCTCGCCGGGCAAGGGCGCCTTTGGTGACGGCAAGATATTTGTCAGCGAGGTTGAGGAATCCTACACCATCAGTTCCGGCATCAAGGAGAACGGTGGCGCCCCTGAGGAGGATGCGGCATGAAGGAAGTGATCGCGGTGGTGCGAATAAACATGATGAATCAGACCAAGCAGGCCCTGACCGACAGCGGTGTTGACGCCTTCTTTGCCCACGAGGCCCAGGGCCGCGGCAAGGGATTTGTCAACCCCGAGGTCCTTGAAGGCGCGACCCAGGGTTATGAGGAGGCCGCCTCCCTGCTCGGCGAAAAGGGCAAACTCTATCCCAAGCGCCTGGTCACGGTGGTAATCAAGGACAACCAGGTCGATGAGGTGGTCCGGGCGATTATCAAGACCAACAAAACCGGCAAGCCCGGGGACGGCAAGATCTTTGTCCTGCCGGTCTCCGATGCCGTCCGGATCCGGACCGGTGAAACGGGCGTCAGTTCCATTGTCTAAACTTATAAAGGAGTACAAGAATGGCAACAACAGCGAAAAAGCTGGTGCAGTGGGACCCGGCCGAGGTCAAGGCGGAGTTACTGAAGAAATATCCACCCAAGGTCGCCCGCAAGCGCGCCAAGCAGATAATGATCAACGAGGCCCTGGAAAACGAGACCCCGGAAATCACCGCCAACGTGCGGGCCACCCCGGGGATCATCACCATGCGCGGCTGCACCTATGCCGGCTGCAAGGGCGTTATCATGGGTCCGACCCGCGACATCGTCAACATCACCCACGGCCCCATCGGCTGCGGCTTCTATTCCTGGCTGACCCGGCGCAACCAGACCGCTGCCGGGCCGGACGGCGAGAACTACATGCCCTACTGTTTTTCCACCGATATGCAGGACGCCGACATCATCTTCGGCGGTGAGAAGAAACTGGAAAAGGCGATCCAGGAGGCCTATGACCTGTTCCACCCCAAATCGATCGCCGTGTTCGCCACCTGTCCGGTGGGGCTGATCGGCGACGACATCCATACGGTGACCAGGCGGATGAAGGAAAAGTTCGGCGACTGCAACGTCTATGCCTTTTCCTGTGAGGGCTATAAGGGCGTCTCCCAGTCCGCCGGTCACCATATTGCCAACAACCAGGTGTTCCGCCACATTGTCGGTGAAAACGATGCGGTCAAGCCGGGAGACTATAAGATAAACCTGCTCGGCGAGTACAACATCGGCGGTGACGGATTCGAGATCGACCGCATCCTCAAGATGTGCGGGATCACCAACATTGCCACCTTTTCCGGCAACTCCACCTATGACCAGTTTGCCTCGGCCCATACCGCTGATCTGAACACGGTCATGTGCCACCGTTCGATCAACTACGTGGCCGACATGCTGGAGACCAAGTACGGGATCCCCTGGATCAAGGTCAACTTCATCGGCGCCGGGGCCACGGCCAAGTCGCTCCGCAAGATTGCCGAATACTTTGGCGACCAGAAGCTCATCGACCGGGTGGAAACGGTGATCGCCGAGGAGATGCCCGCGGTGGAGGAGGCGGCCCAAGAGGTCAGGACCCGCACCGAGGGCAAGACCGCGATGATGTTCGTGGGCGGCTCCCGGGCCCATCATTACCAGGAACTGTTCAACGAGATGGGGATGAAGACCATCTCGGCCGGCTATGAGTTCGCCCACCGGGACGACTACGAGGGCCGCCAGGTGATCCCCGACCTGAAGCTGGATGCGGACAGCCGCAACATCGAGGAACTGGTGGTCGAGCCCGACGAGACCCGGTTCAAACCGCGCAAGACCCCGGAGGAGATCAAGGCCCTGGAGAAAGCCGGGTACCGGTTCAAACATTACGACGGCCTGAATCCGGACATGGACCAGGGCACCCTGATCATTGACGACCTCAACCAGTACGAGGCCGAAAAGCTGGTGGAACTGATGAAGCCGGATATCTTCTGCGCCGGGATCAAGGAGAAGTTTTCCATCCAGAAGCTGGGCGTGCCGATGAAGCAGCTGCACAGCTATGACTCCGGCGGCCCCTATGCCGGGTTCAAGGGCGCGGTCAATTTCTACAAGGAAATCGACCGGCTGGTCAACTCCAGGGTCTGGAGCTACATGAAGGCCCCCTGGCAGGAGAATCCCCAGCTTTCAGCCGCTTATGTCTGGGAATGATAGCCGTTCAAACGGCTCAAACTGTTTAAGCGGTTTTTAATGATAACCGTTCGAACGGCTCAAACTGTTTAAACGGTTTAAACAGTTATCTAAAAAGGATACGACAATGTTACTACGACATACACCAAAGGAAGTAACCGAGCGCAGCGTCCTGGTCATCAACCCGGCCAAGACCTGCCAGCCCATCGGGGCCATGTACGCGGCCCTGGGCATCCACGGCTGCCTGCCGCACAGCCACGGCGCCCAGGGGTGTTGCGCCTATCATCGCAGCACCTTGACCCGCCACTACAAGGAGCCGGTCCCGGCGGGCACCAGTTCGTTCACCGAGGGCGCGTCGGTGTTCGGCGGCCAGGCCAACTTGCTCCAGGCGATCAGCAATATTTTTTCCGTATATGAGCCTGAGATCATCGCCGTCCACACCACCTGTCTCTCCGAGACCATTGGCGATGATCTGCCCCAGATCAGAAAGAAGGCGATCAAGGAAGGCAAGCTGCCCAAGGGCAAGTACATGATCAGTGCCTCCACCCCGAGCTATGTCGGCTCGCACGTGACCGGTTTCTCCACCATGGTCAAGTCAATGACCGGGCTCGCCGAACCCACCGGCAAGAAGAACGGCAAGGTGAACATCATCCCCGGCTGGGTCGAACCGGCTGATATGGAAGAGCTCAAGCGGCTGGCCGCCCTGACCGGCGTCAAGACCATCCTCTTTCCAGACACCTCGGGCGTGCTGAACGGCCCCTTGTCCGGCGAGTACAAGATGTTCCCGGACGGCGGCACCACCATTGCCGAACTGAAATCCACTGCTGACTCAATCGGCACCCTGGCCCTGGGTGAGTGGTGCTCGGCTGCCGCGGCCCGCGAGCTGGACAGCAGACACAAGGTCCCCTGCAAGGTGCTCGACATGCCCTTCGGCCTCAAGGCCACCGACCGGTTCATCGATGCCCTGCGCACCGTGGCCGGGGTGCCGGTGCCTGACGAGGTGTCCCTTGAACGCGGCCAGCTGGTGGACATGATCTCGGACATGCACCAGTACTTTTATCGGAAAAAGGTGGCCCTGGTGGGTGATCCGGACCAGCTCATTGCCATGACCGAGTTCCTGGTGTCCATCGACATGTGCCCGGTGCACATTGTCACCGGCACCCCGGGTAAGAACTTCGAAAAACGGATCAGGGAGATCACCGAGGAGATGCCCTTTGAGGTCAACGTCAAGGCCAAGGGCGACATGTTCCTGCTCCACCAGTGGATCAAGAACGAGCCGGTGGACCTGATCATGGGCAACACCTACTGCAAGCATATGGCCCGTGACGAGGATATCCCGCTGGTCCGCTGGGGCTTCCCGATCCTGGACCGGCAGGGACATCAGTATTTCCCCACCGTGGGTTACAAGGGCGGGCTCAGACTGCTTGAAAAAATCCTCAACGCGCTCATGGACCGGATGGACCGTGACGCACCGGAGGAGAGCTTCGAACTGGTCTATTAACCGGCATGGCCGGACCATCTTGGTTTGAAAATGATTCCTTGTTCGATATCCCGTGGTTCAAGTGAGGTGTAACTCCCATATCCGAGGCAGCTGATGGACGTAATCCCTTTCCCCCGAAAAAGTAATCCCTGCTGCAACGCGGACAGTCCCGGGCCGGCGGGATCAATAAGCCTGCCGGTGGCGCCGCGGGCCAACAGCCGGATCCGCTTTGCCCCCACCGGGGAGCAGCAGCAGGCGATGCTGCCGGCCGAGGCGATTGCCTGGCTGGACGAACTGCTCGGCCGGGGGATTGCGGTGGACATGGCGGACATAGACGGGCCGGGCGACCCCCTGGCCGTGCCCGGGCCCACCATGGAGACCATCTCCCTGCTCGGCCGGAACCATCCCGGGATCACTCTGAGTATCACCACCCTGGGTATCGGCGGCGGCCAGTACGTTGAACTCCTGGCTGAAAAAGGCGTCCGCCAGGTCACCCTGCTGGTGGATAGCATTGATCCCGAGACGGCCAAGCTGCTCTATGCCTGGATCCGGCCCGGCAGAAAGACCGTGCCCCTGGCCGAGGGGGTCGAGATTCTTATCAGTGAACAGGCCCGGGCGGTTGTCGCCTTTACCTGGGCCGGGCTGGCGGTCCGGGTCCGAACCACTGTTTATCCCGGCTATAACCACGACCATGTGGCAAAGATCGCCCAGCGGATGGCCGCGCTGGGGGCAAAGGGCATGACCCTGGTCCCGTACAGGCCGGCCGGCGGGGAGCATACCCTGCTGGAGGCGCCCGGGGAAGAACTCATGGCCACGCTGCGTGATCAGGCGGCAAAATATATTGAAATCAAGGCTGATCCGGAAAGACTCGGGCCTGAAAAAGGACCGGCCCTCTGTGCCGCGGATTGCGGACGGAAGGCAACCACGCTGCCCAAACCGAGCAAGGAGAGGCCCAATGTGGCGGTGGTCAGCTCCAACGGCATAGAGATTGATCTCCACCTGGGCCATGCGATCCGGGTACTGATCTACGGACCCCGGGAAGACGGGCTGGCCTGCCTGCTCGAAACCCGGCCGGCGCCGGAACCCGGCAAGGGCAGCTCGCGCTGGGAGGAGTTGGCAGATACCCTGGACGACTGTTTTGTGCTGCTCGCCGCCAGCGCCGGCAAGAGCCCCAGGGAAATTCTCAGCCGCCGGTCCATTGCCGTGCTCATCGTTGAAGAGAACATCGAGGGCACGGTTGATCTGCTTTATGGCGGCGGCAGGAAGAAAAAGAAGGCATGACAAACCAGATAGATATTCAAGCGTTCAAACGCTCAAACGGTTCACATTTTCAAGGAGATTGATCATGGCCACCCCTGAACGACAGATACTTGTATGCCAGAGCTTTCGCGCCACCGGCGGCGATCCCAAGGGCCTTTGCCACAAACAGACCGACGGCTTCCTCCCGTACATTGAGGAAGAGATCCTTGATCGCGGCCTGGACTGCCTGCTCACCGCCACCACCTGTCTCAAGCAGTGTGAATCCGGGCCGATCATGGTGATCCAGCCCGAGAACTGGTGGTTCAAGGGCGTGGATAGTGAAGAGGCCATTGACGCTATCCTGGACGGCCTTGAGGATGGCGAGCCGGCCGCGGATTACCTGATCGGTTAATTTTGTCGGTCTCGCAACAACCCGCTCGACGGACGTGATTCGTCTTGTAACTTGTTGATTTTATTGGGTGGCATTTGAAGCCTTTCGGGTTGTTACGAGTTCATCAATTTTCAGGTGAACGGTTACAATAACCGGGAGGAAAAAATGTTTGGACTCGAGGACTGGCGGCAATATATCAAGGAAGGCGGTCAGTACCTGAACACCGCGGTCAACGCGGCCCGGGACCGGCCCGAGGTTTTCACCCCGGAGATTCTCTACAACCTCACCGCCATGGCCATTGAGAAGTTCCTGATGGGATTTCTGATGTACCACGGCGATATGGCCGACAACCACACCATGGCTGATCTGCTGCGGTCCGTTGAACGGCATATCGAGGTGACCCCGGGGTTTGCCGGGAGGCTGCTTGTGCTGGATTCCTTTCAGGAGATCTGTGATCTGGACACCTATAATATCAGAAAGCCGACCCCTGAAGACATTGTCATGATTCTGGCCATCGGCCATGAGGTCAAGGTGTTTGTTGCCGAACATGTCGTTGGCCCGGGAAAGATTGCAGCCGGACCGGCCGGTCTGTGTTGATCACTCGCAACTCTTTCCTTGTAATTCAGGGATGGTGTTCAGCCCGTGATTGGTTACGATGGATGAAATATGGCGAATTGATTTAAGAAAACTAGAAAATATCATCATCACAGGAGAAAAAGCATGTCCAAGAAAAACGTGGAAGAATTTCTGATCGCTGGCGGTGAAGACCACAAGCTGCGGGCCAGGTATGACGTGATCAAGACCAGGGAGGAGTTCGTTGCCCTGGCCAACACCGATGATTACGACTTCACCATTGAAGAGTTTGACGATGTGCTCAGGGAGTCGGGCGATTCATTCGACCTGATCGGCAACCCGGCCAAACGCCAGATCTGGTGGGTTTGAGAACCGTTGTTTTAACCCGCATTTCTCACCAGCGATCTACTGTAACAGAGCAATGACCTGCGCCTGCTGCGTTGTGCTGGAAAAACGGGTTAAGCCAGTCCCCTGACAAACTCCTCCAGGCTGTCGCAGCCGTCCACCAGGTTGGGGAACAGCCGGCGGGTTTTGTCTTCATCCATGTCAAGCGGGCCTGTCCAGGCGTCGAGCACCGCCTGTCCGTCAAAATCAACCGCAGCCACCCGGACGCCGAAGCTGGTGGCCGGCAGGTAGAAGTCCGCGCCCGGCAGCAGGGCCACATGGAACTGTTCCAGCAGATGCTTGCACAGTGACATGCCGGTCAGGATTTCCCGGCGGTTGAGCTGCTCCTTGAAGTTCTCAAAATCAGGAAACAGATAAAAAGAACCCTCCGGCCTGGGGCAGTTCAGCCCCATCCCGACAAACCGCTGGTGCAGGTATCGGGCCACGAACCCGTAGATCTCGTTTGTTTTTTCAATAAAGGGGCGGACCGCGGCAAAGTTAGCGTATGCCTCCAGGGCCGCATACTGGATCGGGGCGCTGACCGCGCTGAAGGTCTCGCTGATCACCGATTTCAGGGCATTCAGGATGATTTCCAGGGTCTCGGGCAGCAGCATCACCCCGAGCCGGTAGCCGCCGGCGGCAAAGGATTTTGACAGTCCGCCGGTAACAATGGTCCCTTCCGGGTAGTAATGGGCCAGACTGGCCTGGGCATTGTCAGTGAAATCGATCATCGCGTAGATCTCGTCCGAGATGACGATGATCTGATAAGCCCGGCAGATCGCTGCCAGTTCCTTGATCTCGTCCCGGGTATAAACCGCGCCGGTGGGGTTGTTGGGGTTGTTCAAAATCAACAGCTTCTGCTGCTGTCCCATGGCGTGCGCCGTACGGTCCAGCTCATCCAGCTGCAACCGGTAACTGTTCTCCCGTTTGGTGATAATCGGCACGATCTCCTTGCCGCGCAGGGCGGCCTGGGGTCCGTAGCTCACCCAGCTCGGGGCCGGCACCAGCAGCGGCCCCTCCATCAGGTACAGGATCTGGAAGATCAACTCCTTGCTGCCCGGGCCGACACAGATGTTGCCGGCCTTGAAATCATAGCCGAACTGCTGGTTATAAAAGCCGGCCACCGCGTCAAGCAGCTCCGGCAGCCCCTGGGTGGGCAGGTAGTCTTTCTTGTCAACATTGTCCCGCAGCGCCGCCTGAATGGTATCAGGCACCGGAAAGGGCGACTGGCCGAAACCAAAGTGGAATATTCTCCGGCCCTGGTTTCGCAACCGCAGGGCCTCCAGGTTGATGGCCAGGGTTGCCGATTCCTTGAGGCTCAAGACCAGGGGATTCAGTGCAGGCATAATCATGGTTCACTCCCTGTTGGTGTTTGATCAATGTAAGCGCGGAGATGCACACCACATAATCAGTTACGAAAGATGATATGGCCGATGCTATACATTCCATCACCTTTTCCAGGCGTCACCACAACCCGGTTAAAGGCCCGGCCGCGAACGCTGTCCGGCAGTTCCAGATTCCGGATCTGGAGGCCGCCCCCATTGATGGAAGCCGGCACCATCATTTCCCCTATAAAAAGTTCATCACTGTAAAATTGCAGGAGATACCGATCATTGTTATCAGCGGATATCTCCAGTTTTTCCGCCACCACCATTTTTCCCGAAGCAAAGACTATCCCGGTCTCTCTAACGGTATAATTCTCCCTGGCATCCCACGGGGTGCCATTTTTTTTCGGGGCGGCGACCGATCCCGTGTCAAGACTGTAGACAGGCAGTGCCGCCGGAACCGATTCAAGTCTTTTCAGTGTGATATGGCTGACACAGAGATCATTCTCTTCCGGTGCAAGAATTCGAAATTCAATATCATCCTCCCCATTACTCAAAAAAGGCACTGTGATCCTGCTATCCGTTCCTCTGCCGGTAAAGATTGTGGTGGAAGCCAGTTCGCCGTTTTTATTGCTGTAAACCTGAAAAACCGGGGTACCGGCCAGACCCCTGTCTTCCTGCTCGTCAATTGAAACGGTTGCCGTATACCGTCCGGGCGGAAGATAGATGTATGGGCCGTAAACAACGGTCCCTGTGGCATCGTTAAAACAGCGGTAATAATTGCCCCCGGTTTCCTTTCTAAAGGTTTTGCTTGGCGAAATATCGCTGCGCTGGTCATGGATATTGATTTCCAGATCAGAGACAAAATCCTCATAGGAATATTCCTCTCCTTCCCCAGGGCTCCTGATATTCTTTTTAAGAATTATTACCCTGCCGGTCCGGTCTGCAACACTGTACTGTTTCGAGGCCAGCTTTGACTTCAGGTAGTAATCAAGAAACTGGTAGCTTCTTGGCCAGGAAGAAACTTGGTCGGAAATATTATTGTATCCCTTTGCTCCGCTCGATCTTTCCGCGACGATCAGATCAGGCGGCTGCCAGCCATCCTCTTTCGTTCCGATAAGCCTGACCGTGTGCCGCTGGGCGAAAAAAAGTATTGTATTATAGGAAGCGGATACAGTCGCATCCGGATACGTCCGGGCATATCTGGCGAGCAGTTTCACATCTTCCACCCTGTTGCCACGGGTAAACAATCTGCTATCCATGAGCGGTCTTTTCAGAGAATCAAATCCCAGGATGTTGATCAACAGGCCCGCCAGGGTAATAAAGCCGGCAATCATGACCATCCGCCTTCTGCACAGGGGAAACCGTTCAAGCCGGGCAAGTGCGCCTATTGCGGCAAATGCAATAAAGGGGGTGGCCGGTGCGATGTACCAATACTTAACAGAGGCAACGGGAAGTGTCCCCTTGGCAAGGAGCACTTCGGCAAAATTACCAACAGGTATGAGCAGGGTCACCGGGTTAAGCAGGGGCAGAAACAGCCAGGGTACCAGAAGATCCCAGATAAAAGCCTTGTTGCTCCAGAGCTGGGCAAGAACGATACCGGGCTTTGTGACGATTGAAATGACTATCTGCGAGAGCGACTCTCCCAGATAGCCATACTTGTCAAAGCCGAGACCGCCGGTCCGGGTCAAATCACCGGCCAGCCATGGCATGACAAACTTTACGGCAATAACAAAGTATGCCAGCGGCAGAAACAGGCTGACAAAAATCCATTTTTTTTCACGCTTGAACCACCAGGAGGCAAAAGCAAAGCCAACCAGGGCAAGGGAGGTGTCCTCCCGGCATAACATGGCAAGAACCAAACTCATCAAGAATAATCGCCACCTGTTGGCCATGAAAAAATATATTGCCATGGAAACCGGCAGAACCGACACCACCGCGTCACGGAATCCCGAAGTCATCATGTGGAAGAACACCGGTGTTGTCACATGGATAACGAGCATCATGAGAATCAGATGATCAGCCACCTGCAAACGCCTTCCCGCCAGATAGATGAAATACACCGACAGGACCAGGCCTGCATCGACAATGAGATAATGGAGAGGCAGGCCGCCAAACAGTTTGGTGAACGGAGCAAGCAGAATGAAGATCGGGGTAAAATGGGAGGCGAAAAAATTTCTCTCGGAATAAATCGAACTGTCCAGCCGGCCATGCAGGATTTTCCACATCACCTGGCTGAAAATACCCTGGTCCTGGGGCCAGAAGATCCCGCCGTTCACCGCCCACATGGTGGAAAGGGCTATTTCATAGAACAAAACAGCTGCAAGGAGTGTTCGCAGCAATAAAACCAAAGCTGAATATTCTTTATCCATCCTCATATCATGGTCCTCGTTCGGAGAGCGAAGGTTGCCAATCAATACGAAAATGCTCCGGCCCGTGGAAAGACCACGCACCGGACGGGGTTTGCCAATACAAAAGAATCAGGATCACGCCAGGGGCGGTATTACTGGCATGATCCCGGGGATTCCATGACCATGTAGTTTTCCCGCTCCGAGACACTACAGGGACGGAATTGCGCCCGAAGGTCCTCGCTGGACCGGGGGCCTAAAACAGCCACATCCACGGTCCTTATCTGTTTGCTTATCTCGGGAGTCAATTGTTTCCCGCCGGAGAAAACAGTAACAATTGATTGGGCGTGATCGCCGAACGGATAGTAGCCAAACGTCCAGAAGCAGTCGATCAAGGCAAGTCTTTTGGGATGGAGCCGGGCAACGTCCTGCACGGTTTCTTCCAACCCCTGGTACTCCCGCAGATAATCAAGCCCCTGCCCCCTGAAAGAATAATATTCGACAAGACGATTTACTTTCCCCTGGTACACGATGACGATGCAGAACAGGGCAACGATGCCCCCTGATATTGCAAGCCACTGTTTTTTCCGGGACAGCCGGCGCAGGCTTTGCTCAATGGGCATCAAGGCACCGGCAACAGCCAACCCGCAGAAAGGTATCCCTACCAGGGTATACCAGCCGGTGACTCCCCGGCCCAGAATTGCCCACCACCCCAGGTAGAACAGCGGGAAGATACAAAAGAGATACAGCTCTTTCCAACGCCTTCCTATTACAAGAAGCATGTACATCGGAATAAAGGCATAGCCAATAAGCAGCAAGAACCAGAAATTCCGGGATGGCGGCAGGGAACTCCAGCCCTGCATCTTTCCACCAAGAAAAAACATTGAGACGGCAATACACGAAAGAACCGGCACCAGCGAAGCGGCGACCCAGGGCGCCATGGGAGAAAACTGGAAACCGAAACGACCGCCGCGGCGCAGGCACAGCGGTAACAGGGCGCAAACCGCGACCAGATAGATTTCCTTCACCAGGCATGCGGCGGCCAGAAAAACAAAGGTCCAGAATCGTTTCTGATAAAAGAAAGCCAGTACCCCAAGGCTCCCCAGGAGTACGGCAGTGATATCCGGAAACAGATGAAGCGAGTACTTGAGCCCGATATAGTGGATTGCCACCAGCAGGGCGCCGCCGGTGGCGCTGAGCAACGGAATCCCGACACGGAGAGCGATGAGGAATGTTACCGGAGCCAGGAGGCAGCTGAGGATCTGATTTACCGTGCGCGCGGCAGCCAATGAAATCTGGGCCGCGGGAAAATGCAGGAGATAAAAAAGGGGCCGGGCCGCCAGGTGCGGCGCATAGGGGCCGGTGTTTTCCACCACTGTCGGCTGTAAGCCCAGGGTTTTCGAAAAATAGAAATAAAAAGCCTCATCTCCGTAGATGGGGATACCCAGATGCTGGAACCGGAGCAATGCTCCGACGGCAACAAGGAACAGAATGGCAAAGACTACATGCACCCTGTCTGTCTTCATCTTTTCACCAGCCCGAGCAGCCAAGGCCTCCCCTCAAAACGGTTAATAAAAGCAACATCCTTTCCGCCGATCATGGAGCCCAGCGGTTGTTCACTGCTCTATCAGGCCCGCCCTTTTTTCCTGATCCCATAGCCTTGCAGGACAACCTTTCCTGGATGCCGGCTTGAAACGCCTAATTTATCCGAAGGGCAGATATCAAAGGGCGAGGGGGCGTCATTGCGAATGATCGCGTCCGCATCTATATAAAATATCCGATCAGCATCAACCTGTTCGAACAGGAGTAATTTGTGTTCAAGGGGAGTGACGCCGGCAGGACCGTCTTCCCGGGTAAGCTCGACATAGGCGGCTCCCCATCGTTTCGCCGCGGCCTTGAAGCTCTGCCGGGCATTGTCACATAAAAAAGCACCATGATTTATGGTTACAACCGCCAGGCGATAATGATCAGTCATCCTTTAACCTCTCATATTAATCCGGGCACCAAGACAACGACATTTTTTCCAAAGGCCATACCAGGTACTGGTGATTCTCCAGATGGCTTCCCGGTATGCAGGCCGGCCGAGACATGATCACGGCTCCATACCTGGAAAGAATTTAATCAAGAAGAATCGAATAGGCATCCGACAGTCTCTTCCGGTAATTCTCCATGCTGAAAAACCGAGCCCGCTCCCGGCCCTGTTCACTTAATCGCTGCCTGAGACCGGGGTCGTCATACATGCATTGAATTTTCTCCGCTATGTCCGATACATTATACGGATCGACATACAGGGCCGCCGCGCCGCAGACCTCGGGCAGGGACGAGACGTTGGAGGTAATTACCGGGCAGCCGTGTGCCATGGCCTCAAGCGGGGGGAGGCCGAATCCTTCGTAGAGTGACGGGAAAACAAAAAAGAGGGCGCCCTTATAAAGACATTGCAGGTGCTCTGTCGGCACGAAATCCAGCAGAATAAGACCGTCCGTCTTCTGCAACTCACCTTCCCAGAGCCAGGCCTTTTTGCCGACAAGGACCAGCGGAATATCGAGCCGGAGCGATTTGACAGCCCGGGCCAGTCTCTTGATGTTTTTTTTGGGTTCAATGGCCCCGACAAAAAGAAAATATTCTTTGTTCCTTAAGCCGTAACTGGCAAGAAGCGCATCAATCGCCTCCTCGGACAGGTCAGGAGACACACTGCGTAGAGGCTGGTAGGTTACCCGTACCCGTTCCGGATCCACGTTAAACATCTCGACCAGATCCTGCTTCGTGTTTTCAGACACCGTTATCACCAGATCCGATCTGTCCAGACTTTGTTTAACTGAATTACGGAAAAAACGCCGGTTATCCAAACAGGTCCATGGCAGCTTTAACGGAATCAGATCGTGGATCGAGATCACGCTTCTGGCGCCTTTCACGCCAATTAACAGCGGATAAGTTGCATGCCAGAAATCTACCTGATCAGGCACTTTGACCTGCAGGGACATGCCGAGGCGGGAGAACAACCTGGTAATATCCCGGGGGATGAAATAATACCGATGCACCAAGCTGGCGATATTATCATTCGCCCGGCTTGATGCAACCTGTTTTGAGGGGCCTTGCCCGCCGGCATTGACGGTTCTGCCGCTAACGAGTACATGTGCTGCCACCCGCCCCATTGCCCCGACATTCTCCAGCCAACTTCTTTTCTTTTGCTGGTCTTGCTTGTACAACAAAGATTCCCGGTCAACGGAAGTGGCGCAGAACCGGGAACTCCAGAGGATACTGACCCGTGCTCCCAAATCGACAAGGGTACGGACAAGAGTCAGGGCATAGGTCTTGATCCCGGTGCCATGCATGAGCTGCAGGTTATCGCCATCCACCAGAACATGCTTTCCTGCTAAATCCATAACCTTGTATTCCCCTTAATACCTTTTGACCTGCTTTCGGTATTCCGCCACCACCTCGACGGGAGGTCCGATCACTTTACTATGCCCCTCATCGAGAAACAGGACCCGGTCACAGATCCTTTCCACGTCGTCCAGGTCATGACTGACAAAAACGATTGTAATGCCTTTAGAACGGAACTCTTCCATCTTCAGCTGACATTTATCCTGAAACTCCTCATCACCCACTGCCAGGACCTCATCAATCAGAAGAATTTCCGGGTCGAGGTGGACCACCACCGAAAAACCAAGCCTGGCCACCATGCCTGACGAGTATGTTTTCAAGGGCCGGAGGATAAACTCTCTCATTTCCGAAAACTCGATGATATCGTCCAGCCTTTCTTCAACCTGTCTGCGGGTCATTCCGAGGAGAATACCGTTCAATATGATATTGTCCCGGCCGGTGAGTTCCGGATGAAAGCCAGCGCCCAGTTCTAGCAGAGGCGAGACCCGGCCGTTAATCCGGATGCTGCCGCCGGACTGCTTGAGCACCCCGGCAATCAGCCCCAGGGTGGTGGATTTGCCGGAGCCGTTCTTGCCGATGATCCCGAAGGTCTCCCCCTTGTGCACGGAAAACGAAAAATCCCGCAGGGCCACAAAGCCTTGCTGTTGCCGCAGGGCCCGCAGGTATTGCGGAAAATGCAGGAGCATATTCTTAAACCCGGAATAGCTGTTATCCTTTAAGGAATAACTTTTCCAGACCCGGTTAAACTGAATCACCTCGTTAGACAATCTCGGCAAACCTCCATACCAGGCGCTTGAATACCGTTTGGCCAAGAAAATATGTAAGGATCGCATAAGCAACACTTACACTGAAAAAATCAATTGGCAGCACCCCATCCAGAAAAACACTGCGCCAACAGATGGTGGTCGCTGCCAGCGGGTTAAGATACAAGGCCCAGTGATATTGTTCCGGGACCATCTCCACCGGGAAAAGAACCGGGGTCAGGAAAAACCAGAGCATGAGTACCAGCGACGAGATGCGCTCCAAATCACGAAAAAACA
This sequence comes from Desulfobacterales bacterium, assembly GCA_021647905.1. Lineage (NCBI taxonomy): Bacteria > Pseudomonadati > Thermodesulfobacteriota > Desulfobacteria > Desulfobacterales > Desulfobacterales bacterium. Next base: position 27,781 of record JAKITW010000014.1, read on the forward strand.
GGTTCCAGGTCGCCAGCGTCAAGGAGAGCCCGTAGGTGAAGGCCAGTTGAACTCCTATCAGCAGCGGAATCTGGTAGAACCAGGAAAACGAAGGATAGACACGGTAATAGAGCATGAAAACGATAATAACCGGAATCGCGGCGACAAAGTGGATGAGGTCGTTCAGCACCCCGGAGAATACGAGCAGTTCCCTGGGGAACCTGACCTTTTTTATCAGGCTGCTGTTGCCGAGGAAAAAGAAGTTGGATGCGGCCAACGAGTTTGAAAACCACTGCCAGGGGAACAGGCCGCAGATCAGGAAAAGCGCATAGTTGTCCATCTTGATGCGCATGACGATCTTGAACACGACAAAGTAAACCAGAGCGAAAACAAGGGGATGAAGGATGGACCAGGCATAGCCCAGAACGGTGCCCTTGTACCGTATCTTCAGTTCCTTCTCTACCAGAACCCGGATAAGGTCAAGATAGTACTGATATGAAGATGCACGCTTTGCCAATCTCATAGCGATATAGAATCCTTTCAGAAAGACCGCCCTCAACTCCACTTCAACCTTGGCACTTATAACACGTCAACATTGTTAAACAAAACATTTTCCTGCCCCCTGCTCAGTCGAACAGGTCTCGGCGAGCATCGCCTGCTTGACCTCGCTGAGCGAAACGAGACGACACCGGGGCACGGAAGAGGGCCGCTCTCCAGGCGCACCTTATTTCCTTTCAATATAACTTGATGACCCGGACGCCTCCCGCCCGGTAGACCGACGGGAATTGTTCCTCATCCAGAACAGCGAAGTTGTTTTTTGAACCGAGAATCTTACGTATTTCGCTGTTAAACGGCTCAAAATAATAGCGCTCTTTATCCGGCAGGATCCTGAAATCCTGCTCCCGCACGATCAGATAATCAATGGAGTTGTTCCGACAGAACTCGCGGACATCGTCCGGCTCCGCAGCATAATAGGCCTTGAAAAAGGCGGAGGTCCGGTCTTTGATCATCGACCAGTAGGGCTGAATCCAGGCATGGGAGAGTTCATAGGTGACAAATGCCCGGCGCCGGGAAAAGGTAAGCACATTATCCATCAATCCCGGATGCCCGGCGACCAGGCTGTCTATCGGGGTTGTTGCCATGAAACGGTACAGAGGGGCCTGGGCGGAGTAGTCGTATATGCCCACCCCCTGCAACCTGAAGGCGGCGAACAGGATAAAAAGGGTGGTCAACAACGGGAAGGCGAGATGTTTCAGCCTTAACTCCTCGATGGTTATCCTGAGGCAGGTTGCCAGGGCCAGACAGTAGAAAAGGTTGAGAGAAAACTGGAGATACCGCCGGGGCACAAACAGTTTCAGCAGAAAAAAGTTGGCAAAAAGATAGAGTATCAGCGAAGCAACAAAAAGATAGGCAAAAACACGAAAATCCGTAATGTCGATATCCTTCCATCGCCGAGTGACGGCGAAACCAACCAGCGCAACCACCAAGACCACACCGAACAAACCGGCCGTCAGTCCCCACTCCCGAAAAGGCAGGTTGAAAATCCAGGGACGGATCAACTCGTAAAAAAATGACGGCTGCGGCAGAAGCTCATAGCGGCCGGCGGCCGAATACTCTGCCAGTCCCTTCATCTCCGCCCGGGTGACCAGGTTGCCGAATTCCTGAGATTTGAAGAAAACATATTTCAGGGCCATCAATACAATTCCCGCCCCAACCGTAAGATTTGCCAGGAAGAGTCTGTTGAACTGTTTCCGCTGTGCACCGGTTGCCGCTTGCGGACGCAAAATCCTGTTCCCAATCAATCCACCATGGTTGTGGGCGATATAAAGGGCATGGGTCAGCAGACAAAGCAGAAAGATATAGGGATTGAATACCGACTGCAGCAATATAACTCCCCCGGCGGCCACCAGTCTTTGTCTGGCCAGGAAAAGCAGGTACCCGATCAGCAAAGGATAGGCAAAAGACTGGGGCAGACCGCCGGATATCTTCATCATGAAGCCGCCGAAGAGAAAATAAACGCATACCGCAAGAAGTGGAGTCAGTCTATCTCGGAACATGCCGCGGGCCAGAGAGTAAAGAAGCCCGGCCGTCAGAACATAGAGCAGGCCGGCCAGCACCTTGGTGAATTGCACCGGATTCATGAAATGTGATGCCGGCCAATATATGGCCTGTACGCCCCACGACACATAATTCCTGGCGTATCGGGCCAGGACGTCGCCCTGGTACAACCCCGGCTCCTGCCACTGCTGCATCCAGAAAATCTGCTGTCTGACATCGTCATTAATGACATAGGGTGAACTGATCGCACTCCAATGGGAGACGACATAGACAAAAAAGGCCGCGGAGAGCACATACCAGAGATCGCGGCGGCACTTACCAGATATGTCCTTCATGTTTTCATCGGATACGTTTTTCATTTTTCAACGGCCGAGAGGTCTCCTCCCGCCGACAACTGGCCCGGCCCTTCACCCATCAATATTTGATGAACCCGTAACAACCCGAAAGGCTTCAAATGCCACCCAATAAAATCAACAAGTACAAAACGAATCACGTCCGTGGAGCGGTAAACATTCAGTAACCCCCTCCTGTCGGGAAAGGGGTCTTCTTCTACCGACAGCCGCTCCATTGAGAAGGGCCGGCTGTTCATAAACAGGCTATCAAGCAGGAACTCGCTTCGCCGCAACGGCGATTCGGAAGCCATAAGCATATCCTGCCGAAGTTGTTTCAAATTCCGCTTTTGCCGTCACGGCCGCGGCTCAGGATCCGCTACACCGTTCGGTATAAGAAAACCCCTTTCCCGGTCCAACCTCAAACGTACGGGGTTTATCGAAACCTTACCCCCCTCTTTTTGCCGGCTCCACTTTACACCCCTGGTCCCGGGTGGTAAAGTTCTTGCCGATAATTCAACGTACGACTTCAAGAAACACGAGGTTCAGCCATGCAGATCACCATCACCTACTGTGCCAAGTGAAACTATCGCCCCCGCGCTTCCAGGCTGGAAGAAGAACTGCAACGGGAGTTCAATGCCCGGGTAACCCTTGTCGCCGGTTCCGGCGGCATATTCGAGGTCGAGGCCGACGGGCGGCCGGTCTTTTCCAAGGCCGGCCGGGGCCGCTTCCCGGATGACGGCGAGATAGTCGCCCTGCTCACCGGCAAATAAGGTCACCCCTTGTTGCTCCGCTCAAGGGTAGCGGCAACGCACCGGCGGCATTGCTCCCCGGCCCGCCCCTTTTCACGGTACTCGGCAAAACAGCGGAGCAGGTCCGCGCCGCCGCGCGGACACTCCTCGATAAAGGCGACAAACCTGGTCAACCGCTCGATGATCTCCGGCGGGGCCGCATGCTCGACCCGGCAGGCGCCCTGTTCGGCGATTTTTTCGTTAATGGCCAATACCTTGATGAAAAAATCCTTCAGGGCCCTGTGGCGGCGAATCACGTCCCTGGCCGCCTCCTTGCCCGCCCCGGTCATGGTGATCACCTCGTAGGGGGCATAGTTGATCAACCCCTTTCTGGCCAGGGTCTGCAGGGCCTCGGTCACCGAGGCGCGGCTCACCTTGAGCCGGCCGGCGATCTCCTTGCCCCGGGCCACCTTCTTCTCGGCGATTATATGAAAAATGACCTCGATATAATCCTCGAGGCTGGCGCTGAGCGATGTATTTGTCGCTGTCATTTCACCAGAGACTCCATGGTTGATGGGCTCGTAACAAAAAATTTTACCGCTGAGGACGCAGAGAAAACAGTTGACCAAGTCACGAAAAAAAATAACCCCGCTCACCGTGACAATCGCCGGGCGGGCAAGGTTTGACCCAAGGTTCCCTTTTCTTTGAAACAGCTGCAATTTACCCTATTTCAAGCTCCAGTCAAGCCCGAATGGCCGGCCCGGGGTCCGGGGAACCGGATGCGCGCCCACGGATTTCCCTGGTCTCATCCTTGCATTCTTGAAAATTTCCAGTATAGATGTCATTCCATGGAGCCTGCCGCGCCCTCCGGTCCGGGCCGGCAACGCCTCTTCCCCTTGCCCTTGAGACCTGAATGCTGCGCGAACTGATCATCAAAAACCTGGCCCTGATCGACTCGCTTCATCTCTGTTTCGATCCCGGCCTGACGGTACTCACCGGTGAGACCGGGGCCGGCAAGTCGATCATCCTCCAGGCCCTGACCCTGCTGGCCGGCGGCCGGGCCTCGGCCGCCTGGGTCCGCAGCGGCTGCGACAGGGCCGGCGTGGAGGCGCTGTTTGAGATTCCTCAAGAACGCGATCATCTCCTGAAAAAGATCAACGACCAGGGGGTTGGGTGTGACAACGCCCTGATCGTAAAACGGGTTCTCGCCGCCAGCGGCAAAAGCCGGTACTATTTAAACGGCAGCGCAGCCACTGCCAGACAGGTTAGCGCAATTGTCGCCGATCTGGTCAGTATCGCCGGCCAGCACGACCAGCAACGGTTACTGGCCCCGGCCCACCACCTTGATTTCATCGACGCGGCCGGCGACCTCTGGGGCCTGCGCCGGGAACTGGCCGAGCTTTTCGCAGACTGGAGCGAACTCAAGACCCGCTACCAGCGGCTGCTCAAACAGGAGCAGGAAAAGGAGCAGCGCCGTGATTTTCTCACCTTTCAGTGCAACGAGATCAAGGACGCCGGTCTCCTCCCCGGGGAAGACGAGGAACTGCAGAATGAAAAGGACCGGCTCAGGTCAGCGGATACCCTGAAACAGCTGGGCTGGGAATCCTACCACCAGCTGGCCGACACGGTTGGTGATACCCTGCGGCAGGTGCGGCGCAAGGTGGAGCAGATCGGCGAGATCGACCGCTCGGCCGGAGAACTTGTTGAGGCGATCGTTGACAGCAGTTTCCAGGTCGAGGATCTGACCGAGCGGTTGCGGGGCTACCTTGACACGATTCCCGACGATCCCTCCCGGCTCGAGGAGGTGGATACCCGGATCGACCAGTTGCAGCGGCTGAAACGAAAGTACGGCGGCAGCCCGCCGACCCTGGAACAGGTCCTGGCCCACGGGTCGGCCTGCGCGCGGCAACTGAACGAACTGGAGACCATGGACCGGACCAGGGCGGAGCTGGCCGGTAAGCTGGGCAAGGCGGAAGAGATCCTGCGGGCAAAAGCGGCCCGGCTTTCCGCGGCCCGGCGGAAACAGGCCGGTAAACTGGCCGCGGCCATGGAGCGCGAGCTGGCCTCGCTCAGCTTTGAACATACCTCCTTTGCAGTGGCCTTTGCCCCGGGCGCGAACCAACTGGAGGAACTCACCCCCACCGGCTGGGACCTGCCGGAGTTCATGTTTTCGGCCAATCCCGGCGAACCGGTCAAACCCCTGGCCCAGATCGCCTCGGGCGGCGAGCTTTCCCGGTTGATGCTCGCCTTGAAATGTATCCTGGCCCGCAAGGACCAGGTGGAGACGGTGCTGCTTGACGAGGTTGACGCTGGAATCGGCGGCCGGGCCGCCGGGGCCCTGGCCGGAAAGATCAAGGAACTGGCCGGCCACCACCAGGTGCTCTGTATCACCCATCTCCCCCAGATCGCGGCCCGGGCCGACAGCCATTTCCTGGTGAGCAAGGGACAGAGCAACCGCCGGACCAGGACCGGGATATCCCGGCTCGACCGGCAACAACGGCTCCACGAGATAGCCCGGATGCTGGCCGGTGAAACAATCACCGGACCGACCCTGGACCATGCCCGGGAATTGCTGGCAAGGGACAGTGAACAGTGACCCCTTACCCCTGAAGGAACATACCGACCATGAGTTCATCTTCGATAACCGCCCTGGCCCTCTTCTCCGGGGGCCTGGACAGCCTGCTCGCCTGCCGGACAGTGATGGCCCAGGGAATCCGGGTCCAGGCACTGAAATTCGTTACCCCTTTTTTCGGCTACGATCTCCTGGCCCGCGAACAAGAGTACATCCAGGAAGTAAAAGAGAAATATGACATCGATCTCCGGTTGATCGACGTTACCGGGCCCTACCTGGAGCTGCTCCGGGCCCCGGTCCACGGCTTTGGCAAACATTTCAATCCCTGCGTGGACTGCAAGATATTTCTTCTCTCCCGGGCCCGGCGAATGATGGACCGGTTCAAGGCCTCCTTCCTGATCACCGGCGAGGTGATCGGCCAGCGGCCCATGTCCCAGCGCCGCGACACCCTGTTTCTGATCCAGCGGGACAGCGGCTGCAAGGAGATCCTGGTCCGGCCGCTCTGCGCCAAAAATCTGCCCCCGACCAGACCGGAACTGGAGGGGCTGATCAACCGGGAACAGTTGCTGGGCTTCAGCGGCCGGGGCCGGTCGGCCCAGATGCAACTGGCGGCCGACCTCGGGATCAGCGATTATCCGAGCCCGGCCGGCGGCTGCACCCTTACCGATCCGGTCCTGGGCGAACGGATCAAGCGCTATTACCAAGCCAACGACACGGTCCGGGCCGAGGACATCCGGCTGCTCCTGGTGGGCCGGCAGTTTGTCCTTCCCCAAGGCGGCTGGCTGGCCATGGGCCGCAACCAGGCGGAAAACCAGCGGGTAGACGAACTGCGCCGGCCCGGCGACCTTATCCTCAATTGCGTTGACCGGCCAGGCCCCACCGGGCTCCTGCGCCGTTGCGGCGGCCGGGACGATCTCGACATTGCGGCCGGGATCATGGCCCGCTACGCAAAAAAAGGTCCCGGCCTCCCGGCCGGGACCCGGGTGGAGGTGGAGACAACACCCCCTGATAACATCATCAGCCTGACCGGCCACGCCCCGGCCGATGCGGAACTTCTCGCCTGGCAGCGCTGACCCGCCCCTGACCGGGAAGACCGGCAAGCTGGAATATCACCCCAAAGCGTCACGAATTCAGAAAATCAGCAGATTGACATTTACAAGCCCTCCCCTTTCGTGGTAGTTTTCAGGAGTACCATTTGTGCACGGCAGTTGATGTGTTACCTCTTTTGCCTGAGGGTAAACAATGCATCCCCAGCAGGCCGCTTACATACTGTTCCCTTTTCCAAAGGTACTGCTTTACCGTTGGCAATCCTTTCCTTTTTTTCCACCGCTGGCGCGCCTTTCCCTCACTCCCCCCCGGCCAACGCCTTATTTTCCCCGGCCAACGCCCTTACCACTGAAAAGATCACATATATTCCTTGATTTTTTATCCCTTGGAAGTACTAAGAGTACACACGGGTTCTGTCCAACCACGAGCAACAACTCCTTAAAAACCACATCAGCACAAGGGGGAGCGTATGCGTAGCAGAGAGTCAGACAACAGTCTCGGTTTCGGAGGGGTGTCACGGCGGGACTTTCTCAAGGTATGTACCGCCGCGGCAGTCTACATGGGCCTGCCGGCAAGTTTCGGACCCAGAATAGCCGAGGCAGCCACATCGGCCGCCAGGCGGCCCTCGGTGATCTGGCTCTCCGGCCAGGAATGCACCGGCTGCATCGAAACCCTGTTGCGGGCCACCCATCCCACCCTGGAATCCCTGATCCTCAACCTGATCTCCCTTGATTATTCAGAGACCTTGAACGCCGGGGCCGGCCACCAGGCCGAGGAGTACCGGGCCAAGATGATAGAGGAGAACAAGGGCAAATTCATCCTGGTGGTTGAGGGGTCGATCCCGGTCAAGGACGGCGGCGTCTACTGCAAGATCGCCGGCCGGCCGGTGCTGCAGATCCTGGAAGAGACCGCGCCCAAGGCAGCGGCGGTGATCGCCATCGGCTCCTGCTCCTCCTGGGGCGGGGTGGTCTCGACCCCGCCCAACCCCACCGGCGCCACCCCGGCGCACAAGATTCTGGCCGGCACCGGCATCCCGGTGATCAATATCCCGGGCTGCCCGCCCAGCCCCTATAACTTCCTGTCCACGGTGCTCTACTTCCTGACCTTTAAAAAGCTGCCGCAACTGGACGACAAACTGCGGCCCAAGTTCGCCTACGGCCGGTTGATCCATGAAAACTGCGAACGGCGGCCCCACTTCGATGCCGGCCGCTTTGCCGAACAATTCGGCGATGATGGACACCGCCAGGGCTGGTGCCTGTACAAACTGGGCTGCAAGGGTCCGGAGACATACAACAACTGCCCGTCCCTGCAGTTCAACGACATGGGCGCCGGGACCTGGCCGGTGGGCACCGGCCACCCCTGTTTCGGCTGCTCTGAAAAGGGAGTGGGCTTTGTCACCCCGATCTATTCCCCGGCCGAGGTACTCAACGTCACCCCGCCGGTCCAGTTTGCCCCGGCCGAGCCGGAGCAGGGCAAGGGGGCATCGACCCTGGCCGCGGCAGTGATCGGCGCAGCGGTGGGCGCCGGCACGGTGGCCGTCGGCTTGAACCTTGGCAACAAATCCCACAACGGGGAAGACAAGGAGAGCTAGGATGGGTATCAACAGGCGCGATTTCTTGAAAGTAACCGCCGGGAGCGGATTACTGCTGGCCGCCGATATATCGCCCGGCCTGGCCGCCGCTCCCAGGTCGCTGCCTCCGGACGCGGTGGGAATCCTCTACGACGCCACCCTCTGTATCGGCTGCAAATCCTGCATGGTGAACTGCAAGAAGTACAACAGCATGCCGGGCGGCGCCCTGCACCGCAAGGACGGCACCATTCCTTATGAATATCAAACCGCGGCCCGGATCTACGATGCACCCACGGATCTGTCCGACAAGACCCTGAACATCATAAAGGCCTACCGGAGCGGCACCGGGCTGAACAAGGACCGGGAAGAAAACGGTTATTCCTTTGTCAGTCAGCACTGTCTCCACTGCCTGGACCCGGCCTGCGTGTCGGTCTGTCCGGTGGCAGCCCTGCACAAGGAGCCGGACACCGGGATCGTGGCCTATGCCGCGGAAAGATGCATCGGCTGCCGTTACTGCCAGGTGGCCTGTCCATTCGGCGTGCCCCGGTTCGAATGGGGCGAGAGTTCGCCCAAGATCGTCAAGTGTCAGCTCTGCCGGCACCGGATCGCCAAGGGCGGCTACTCGGCCTGCTGCGAATTCTGTCCCACCGGGGCCTCGCTGTTCGGCAAGGTAATTGACCTCCGTCAGGAGGCGATGCGACGGCTGGGCCTCAAGCCGGGCAGCTATTACGACTATCCGCTGAACCGGCTCAACGCTGGCAGAACCATCCCCACCAAGGTAAGCGGTTACAACGATCACATCTACGGACTCACCGAGGCCGGCGGTACCCAGTACATGCTCCTGGCCGGGGTGGGATTTGAAAAACTGGGATTCAACCCGCGGATCACCGGCCAGGCCTATCCGGAGCTGACCTGGGAATATATCGCCAAGGTCCCGGCCCTGGTCGCGTTACTGCTGCTCGGCGGGGCGGGGATTCATCTGCTGACCAGGGACAAGACGAACGAATAAGGCCGGACAAGCCGGCGTAATGGTGAGTTCATCCACTCGGTATTAATGATTTCGGGAGGAAACAATACATGGCGAAGCGAATAGTAATTGACCCGATCACCAGGATCGAAGGACATCTCCGCATCGACTGCGAGATCGACGGGGGCAAGGTGACCAATGCCTGGTCCTCGGGCCAGATGTGGCGCGGATTCGAGCTGATCCTCAAGGGCCGCGACCCCAGGGACGCCTGGGTCATCACCCAACGAATCTGCGGGGTCTGCACAACGGTCCACGCGCTGGCCTCGGTGCGTACGGTTGAAAATGCCCTGGGCATGGAGGTCCCCCTCAATGCCCAGTACATCCGCAACCTGATCATGGCCGCCCACGGGATCCATGACCATATTGTCCATTTTTACCATCTCTGCGCCCTGGACTGGGTGGATATCGTCTCGGCCCTTTCCGCCGACGCCCGGGCCACGGCCAAGCTGGGCCAGTCCCTGTCCGACTGGAAACGCAACAGCTACCAGGAGATCAAGGGGGCCCAGGAACAGCTCCAGACCCTGGTCGATTCCGGCCAGCTCGGTATTTACGGCAGCGGCTACTGGGGTCATCCGGCGATGAAACTGTCGCCCGAGGTCAACCTGCTGGCCGCCACCCATTATCTCCAGGCCCTGGAATACCAGCGCAACGTCAACAAGGTGGTGGCCATCCTGGGCAGCAAGACCCCCCATATCCAGAACATGGCGGTGGGCGGGGTGGCCAATGCGATCAACCTGGACAGCCCCTCCACCCTGAACATGGAACGGCTCTACAAGGTCAAGACCCTGATCGACGAGGCGAACGACTTTATCAAAAAGGTGCTGCTGGTGGACGTGGCCGCGGTGGGCGCGATGTACGCCGACTGGACCGCAATCGGCGCCGGGGTCACCAACTACCTGGCCGCGCCGGACATGCCGATGGATACCAGGGGCACCACCTTTTCCCTGCCCGGCGGCTACATTCCCAACGGCGATATCTCCAGGTTCACCGAGATCACCAGCTTCCAGGACAAGTTCTTTGAGGACAATGTCCAGGAATCGATCAAACATTCCTGGTACGACGGCGACTGGACCCGGCACCCTTACCAGGGGGAGACCGTGCCCAAGTACACCGACTTCCAGGACAACGGCAAGTACTCCTGGGTCAAGGCCCCGACCTTCCAGGGCGAGCCGGCCCAGGTGGGCCCGCTGGCCAACGTGCTTACCATGTTCGCCGCCGGCCACAAGCCGACCCAGAAGTATACCACCCAGATGCTGGATAGGGTCAGTTCCCTGGTCGGGTCCAAGGTCGGGATCCCGGCCCTGCATTCGACCATCGGCCGGATCGCGGCCCGGGCCGTGCGCTGCGCCGTGTTGAACGATACCATGAAGGAACAGTGGACCGCCCTGGTCAACAATATCGCCAGCAACGACATGACCACCTTCAACCCGCCCACCTTCCCCTCCGGAATCCAACAGGGGTTCGGCTACCATGAGGCGCCGCGCGGCATCCTCTCCCACTGGATCATAATCGAGAACGGCAAGATCAAGAACTACCAGGCCGTGGTACCCTCCACCTGGAACGCCGGGCCGCGCAACGGCAAGGACGCTCTCGGCCCCTACGAGTCGGCCCTGCTGGGCACCCCGGTGGCGGATCCGGAAAAACCGCTGGAGGTGCTCCGCACCATTCACTCCTTTGACCCGTGCCTGGCCTGCGCCATTCACCTGGTGGACAAGGAGAACAAGGAGATCGTCAAGGTCAGGGCGCTGTAGCAGGGCATCACGCTGATAATCGAAGCAAACGAGGCGGTTGTGGACATACTGGTACTGGGAATCGGCAACGTCCTGCTCATGGACGAGGGAGTCGGGGTCAAGGCGGTGGAGGAACTGGACCGGCGCTACAGCTTTCCCCAAGGGGTGGAGCTGCTGGACGGCGGCACCTCGGGCATTGAGTTGCTCACCCATATCCGCAACCGGGATGCGGTGATCATCATTGATGCGATGACCTGGGGCCGGCGGCCCGGCAGCGTTGGCAGGGTCGAGGGCCGCGATGTTCCCGCCGCCTTCCTGACCAGGATATCGCCCCACCAGCTCGGGCTGTCCGACCTGCTGGCCGCGGCCATGCTCACCGACGAGTTGCCCGGGCATCTGGTGCTCTTCGGGGTCGAGCCCCAATTCCTGGAGGCGGGTTTTTCCCTGTCCCCGGCAGTGACGGCGAATTTCGAAAAGCTGCTCACCGCGGTGCTCGACGAGTTACGCCGCCTCGGCTGCGACGAAATCCAGCCGCAGACCAGGACAATTACTCCCAGCCCCTGGGCCTACAGCCTGCATAATGGTAACGCCTGCTGTCCCGGCAAGGAACCGAGCTGACGGCCGGACGGCCGGACGGCGTTTTGAGTGTAAGGAGAAAGAGATGACATCTGACCATGAGATCAAGACCTGGAACCTGAATACGGCCTGGCTGCTCCTGTTCATCATCATCGGCGGGGCGGTGGCGCTCTACCGGTTGAGCCAGGGACTCGGGGCCGCCACCAACTTGAACGACAGCTATCCCTGGGGCTTATGGCTCGGTTTCGACGTGCTCGGCGGGGTGGCCATGACGGCCGGCGGTTTCATCATTGCCGCGGCCATCTACCTGTTTAACTGGAAAAAATACCAACCCATTATCAGGCCCGCGCTCCTGACCGCCTTTCTCGGCTACCTGATGGAGATCCTCGCGGTATTTCTGGACATCGGCCATCCGTTCCGGATCTGGCACCCGGCGGTGATGTGGCAGCGCCACTCGGTGATGTGGCTGGTGGCCATCCTGGTCATCCTCTACACCATCATCCTGACCATCGAGGCCAGCCCGATGCTCCTGGAACGGTTGCAGTGGAACAAGACCAGGAAAACGTTGAACAGGATCATGATCGGGGTGGTGATCTTGGGGGTGATGTTCTCCGTGCTCCACCAGTCTTCCCTGGGCGCGCTCTTCCTGATCGCGCCCTCCAAGATGTCACCCCTCTGGTTCACCTGGTTCCTGCCCTATTTCTTCCTGATCTCGGCCGTTGCCATGGGGCTGGCCATGGTCGGCGCCGAGGCGATGCTGAGCGCCAAGGCCTTCAACCACAAGGTGGATGACGAAATCTTCTTCGGCCTGGCCCGGGGCCTGATTATCACCCTGACCATCTATTTTCTGCTGAAGCTCTACTTCCTGATCACCAATACCGGAATCAGCGCCGCATTCGACGGCAGCCTGGGCGCCAACATGTACCTGCTGGAGATGGCCGGCGGAGTGGTCCTCCCCCTGGTCCTGCTGGGGATCAAGCAGATCCGCACCAACCTGACCGGTATCTTCTCGGTCAATATCCTGGTGATCACCGGGGTGCTGGTCAACCGTTTGAACGTCTGCCTGTTCAGTATGCAGGAGTACAACGCCACCCAGCGGGGCGCTGATTATTTCCCCTCGGCAATGGAATTCATGATCACCCTGGGGATCATCTCTTTCGGGCTCCTGCTCTTCAAGCTGGCGGCCAAACATCTGCCGCTTTTTGCCGAGGCCTGAGTTCACTCGCCCCTGTTACGAAAAAAAGAAAGCGGGTCCTGGCCAGGACCCGCTTTTTTCGTGGGTGGTAACTCGGCGCTACAATTGTCAGCCAGACCCGCGGGCGAGCCGGCAAGACGACTCCGCACAAAAAAATCTCAACCGCCGATCTGACGCATGCTGCGGTTCTCGCACATAAGACCGTTTTCCGGTTTGGCCCGGACCGCGGTCATAACTGATTCCTTGATATTTCCCAGGTCCATTCTGATCTCGTGACTGGAAAAAAGACACGGCTTCAGATAACCGTCCGCAGTGAGCCGCAGCCGGTTGCAGGAGAGACACTTCGGCGGCCGGTCGGCGCTGATCGCCCCCTGCGGGTCCTTGTGGTCGGCAAGGACAAAATGCTTGATGGTCTGCAGCCGGAGCCCCTGTTGCCGGCAAAAGAGTTCCATGGTTTCGATCTCCTTGACGGTTGTGGCATCCATCAGCACCATGTTGATCTTGACCGGCTCAAGTCCGGCCGCCTTGGCCGCAGCGATCCCGCCAAGCACCTCATCGATATTCCCGCCCCGGGTCAACCCGGCAAAACGGTCCTGGTCCAGGGTATCGAGGGAGATATTGATCCGGTCGAGTCCGGCCCCTTTCAACCCCCGGGCCAGTTCCGGGGTGAGGAGAGAACCGTTGCTGGTCATGGAGAGTTCCGCAAGCCCGGGGATCGCGGCCAGCCTTTCCACCAGCCAGGTGATGTTCTTGCGGACCAGCGGTTCGCCGCCGGTGAGCCTGATCCTGGTGATCCCCAGGCCCACCGCGACCCGGGCGATCTGTTCGATCTCCTCGTAGCGGAGGATCTCCGCATAGGGCTTGAGTGGGGCCCCGCCCTCGGGCAGACAGTAGACGCAACGGTAATTGCAACGGTCGGTAATCGAGATGCGCAGGTAATTTATTTTCCGGCCAAAGGGATCAACAAGCATCTTCTCAACAAATCATATGAACGTTTGAACCGCTTGGACCGTCCTGTTTCAGGTCCGGATAAACATTAACCCGGCATCTCCGCTTCCGGAAAGAGGGCCAGGGTGACTATCGTGCCCCGGGCCAGTCCCTGCAGGACGTCCATATGCAGCTCGCGTTTAAAAACCCTGGCGCTGATAATCGATTCCAGGCTGACCATGTTGAGTCCCATGGCCACGGCCGAAATCAGGAAGAAAAAGGGAATAAATGAATTATACCAGAGGGGCGATAATTTATCAGCCACGATCAGGTAGAGCGCGCCCAGGGAAGACTGGTGGAGCACGGAGAGCATCACCCCGAACATTACGAAACTTTCAGACCTCCCGGGGGTTGGTGTCAATCAGATGTTGCCGTGGCTGAAAAAAACTGGTTACCTCTTGTTATCCCTTTTCACAACTCCATATCCAAATCAAACCAATGGGAATTGATCATGCGTAAGGACAAGACAACTTCAGACGATGCCGCCCTGCCGGCGGAACAGCGCCGGGGGATCGAAAAAATGATCCTGGAAAATGCCGAAACGGGCCGCCTGCCCTGCGCCAGGGCCTGGGCGATCGCCAAATCTCTCAAGGTACCCTTCCTGGCAGTCGGCCGGACCGCCGACCGGTTGCAGATCCGCATCAGCCAATGTCAACTGGGTTGCTTTTAAAGGCGCCACGATGAAACCGGCCAACCAGATACTGCTCATCCGGGTAACCGGCGACCGGGCGGAGGAACGGGTCGATCTCGTGGCCGCGGAGATTGCCTGTACCCTGGTCGTCAACAACCGGGAACTGGTCTCCCTTCTCTGCACCCCCACGGAACTCGAGGCCCTGACCCTGGGTTTTCTCCTCTCCGAAGGGTTGCTGGAAGAACGAAATTCCCTGCCGGCAATGGGGGTGGATGAAGAAAAATCCGTGGTCCGGGTAGAGTTGCCGGACCTGCCCACTGACTGGCAGGACCGCTTCCATAAAAAGACCGTCACCTCGGGCTGCGGCAAGGGCATTACCTTCACCGACCCGGGCAGTCTCACTTCCCTGCCCGCGGACCGGAAGCCTATCCATCTGACTACCGGACGGATCCAGGACTTTCTCGCTGATTTCAGAAACCGCTCCCAACTGTTCATCAGCACCGGCGGGGTGCACAGCGCGGCCCTGGCCGACAGCACGAAAATCCTACTGTTTGCCGAGGATATCGGCCGCCATAACGCGGTGGACAAGCTGATCGGCAAGGCATTTCTCCAGGAGATCCCGCTACGGGACAAAATCCTGATTTCCAGCGGCAGGATTTCCGCTGAGATCATGACCAAGGTGGTGCGCAACAAGATTCCGGTCCTGATCAGCAGAACAGCCCCGACCTGCATGGCCGTCACCCATGCCGAGGACCACGGCGTCACCCTGATCGGCTTTGCCCGGGGCAATAGAATGAACATCTACACCCACCCCCTGGGAGTGGTGCTGGACAACCTGACCGGCGATGATAATGAAGAAATCGTATAAAGAATCCAAGCTTCAACAACCGCCCGCCGCCCCCCGCGACATGCTGGGCCGGGCCGAGGTCATTCCCCTGGCCGCGGCCCTGGCCCGCCTGAAGGAGAGCCTGGGCCGCTGCCCTCCTGTTGAGGCGGAAACCGTTAATCTCGAACAGGGACTCGGCCGGGTGCTGGCCGGGCCGATCCGGGCTGATCAGGACCTGCCCTCCCATCCCCGCTCGACAATGGACGGCTATGCGGTCAAGGCGTCGGCAACCTTCGGCGCCACTGAAGCCATGCCGGTCTATCTCACGGTCAGCGGCGCGGTCCGGATGGGGGAGATAGTCGCTCGCGGCCCGCGAAACCAGGAGTGTTTCCAGATAGCCACCGGCGGCTATCTGCCGCCGGACACCGACGCGGTGATCATGCTTGAGCATACCGTTGATATTGACGGCACCCTGATCGAGGTGACCAGAGCGATGTCACCAGGGGGCAATATCCTGGGCAAGGGCGATGACGTACGCAAGGGGGCCCGACTTCTCGAACCTGGTGTTGTTCTGCGGCCCCAGGAGCTGGGCCTGCTGGCCGGTCTTGGCAAGACCACCATCCTGGTCCATAAAGAGGTGCGGGTCGGCATCTTTTCCACCGGCGACGAGATCGTGACCCCTGACCAGACCCCGCCGTTGGGCAAGATCCGCGACATGAACGGTATCAACCTCAACGGCCTGGGCCGCCAGGCAGGCGCCCGCTGCCGCTATTACGGCATTGTCCGCGACCGGGAAGCGGATTTTGCCGCGCTCCTGGAAAAGGCCCTGGCGGAGAATGATCTGGTCCTCTTTTCCGGGTCCAGTTCGGTGGGGGTCCGGGACCTTGGCGAACAGATCATCGACCGGATCGCCGATCCGGGGATCATCGTCCACGGGGTGGCGATCAAACCGGGCAAACCGGTGATCATCGGTTTTGCCGGGCAAAAACCGCTGTTCGGCCTGCCCGGCCACCCGGTATCAGCGGCAGTGGCCTTTGATCTCTTTGTCCGGCCGGCCATCGCCCATCTCTCGGGCCGCAAGGTCTCACCCCTGCCGGACCGGCCCATGGTCCGGGCCCGGTTGCAAAGAAACCTCAACTCAGCCCCGGGCCGCACCGATTTCATCCGGGTGCGGCTCGAAGAAATTAAAGAAACGCCCGGCTTTGCCGCCCATCCGGTGCTGGGCAAATCAGGCGCCCTGTCCACCATGGTCCAGGCCGATGGTTTTTTCATTATCAAGGAGAGCAGCCAGGGGGTGTATGAGGGCGACCTGGTGGAGGTGTATCTCTACTGACAGAGGACTGTGGACGGAAAAAACATGTAGCAATGGCCGTTGCTTGGAATATAATCTTTTTCTGACCTATGACCCCTGACCCCTGTATAATGAAATCACGCGACATCTACATCAGCAACACACCCCTGGCCGAGGCCCTTGATCTCTGGCACCAGGCCCTGGCCGATCTTGGCCTGGGCCGGCAGGTGGAAAAAATCCCAGTGGATGACTGCCTGGGCCGGGTCACGGCAGAACCGGTCTTTGCGCCCCGCTCCACCCCATTCTATAATGCCGCGGCCATGGACGGTATCTGTGTACGTTTCCGCGACACTGTCGGCGCCAGTGAAGCCGCGCCGATCAGGCTGACCCCGGGACAGTTCATCGAGGTCAACACCGGCAATGCCGTTCCGCAAGGGTTTGACGCGGTGATCATGATCGAGGATATCCAACGCACCGACGACAGCGGCGTGGAGATCATTGCCGGCGCCACCCCGTGGCAGCATGTCCGCACCATTGGCGAGGATATCGTGGCCACCGAGCTGATCCTGCCCGAGGGCCATACCATCCGGCCCATCGACCTGGGCGCCATGCTGGCCACCGGCGTTGATACCGTCACCGTGCATGCCGTCCCGTCGGTGCTGGTGATCCCCACGGGCAGCGACGTGGTCCAGCCGGGCGAGGAGCTTGAGCCCGGCAAGATTATCGAGTTCAACTCCAGGATTCTGGCCGGATATCTCCAGGAATGGGGCGCCGAAGCCCGTCGCGGCCAGGTGGTTGCCGACGATCCCCTGGCCATTAAAGAGGCCCTGCTCGCCGGGGTGGCAGACCATGACCTGGTGATCATCAATGCCGGGGCCTCGGCCGGGGCCAAGGATTTTACCGCGTCGGTGCTGGCCGGGATCGGCCGGGTGATCGTCCACGGGGTCAATATAAAACCGGGTAAACCGGTGATCCTGGCCATTGTTCAGGGGAAACCGGTTATCGGCCTGCCCGGCTATCCGGTATCAGCGGTGCTCACCCAACGGCTCTTTGTCAAGGAACTGATCCATACCGCCCTGGGCCAGGCCTCATTGCCGCCGGATCTGCATCCGGCGGTCCTCTCCCGGCCCATCTCCTCAAGGATGGGGGTGGAGGATTTCATCCGGGTCAAACTGGGCCGGGTCAACGACACCCTGATCGCAACCCCCACCGGCCGCGGCGCCGGCGCGGTGATGACCCTGGTCCAGGCCGACGGCATCTTGACCATTCCGGCCGGCAGCGAGGGAATCGGTGGTGGTGAAACAGTCCCGGTCGAGCTGCTCCGCCCCTTGGACGAGGTGGACAACACCCTGGTGTTCATCGGCAGCCACGACAATATCCTCGATGTGCTGGCCAATATGCTCCATAAACTGCGGCCGGTTATCCGCCTTTCCTCGGCCCATGTGGGCAGCATGGGCGGGATCATGGCCATCCGCCGGGGCGAGGCCCATATTGCCGGCACCCATCTCGTCGATGAAGAGAGCGGTGAATACAATATCCCCTTTATTCAAAAATATCTGGCCGGAATCCCGCTTAAGCTCATCAACCTCGCCTACCGGGAGCAGGGATTTCTGGTACAGCGCAACAACCCGAAAAATATCAAAGATTTTGAGGACCTGACGCGGGACGATGTCCGGTTCATCAACCGGCAACAAGGGTCCGGCACCCGGATTTTATTTGATTTGAACCTCAAGAAACAAAACATCCCGGCCGCGCGGATCAACGGCTACGACCGGGAGGAGTATACCCACATGAACATCGCCTCCGCGGTTGCCAGCGGGTCGGCCGATACCGGGCTGGCCATCCGCGCCGCGGCCCATGCCCTTGATCTGGACTTTATCCCGGTTGCCAGCGAGCGCTACGACCTGATCATGCCGATTGCCCATCAGGACGACCCGCGGGTCCGGGCCCTGCTGGAGACCATCCGTCATAATGAAAAATTCCGCAACACGGTCACCGGCCTGGGCGGCTATGACCTGCGCGACTGCGGCCGGGTAATGTATGAGCAATAGTCAGGGGTCAGGGGTCAGGGGTCAGGGGTCAGGGGTCAGGGGTCAGGGGTCAGAGTAAATTATAAAGTTTGACTTATTGTCAGGC
>JAKITW010000015.1 GCA_021647905.1 Desulfobacterales bacterium
AGCCATGTGCCCTTGGCCTGTCGTCATCGCCACTGCGCCTAGGCAGAATAGCCCCGTCTGCAATGAAAGCGACAAGCCCCTGGGCTTTCAATTCCTGCTGAATGACAGCCCAAATCTCAACACACTCAATATGTTTTTCCAGAGCCTTTTGGGTGGAGTCATCATAATTGTTGAGCAAGAGAGCATTCCTGGCGATCCTCGGCAATTCCTCCTCCAACATGATCCTGGCCTGCGGAAAACTCAATTGTCCCCCACCCCTGCCCTGCATAGAAGGAAAACTAAAAACAAACCGCAAAGCGACTTCATTGCCGGAAATCTCAACCGCCCCCCTCTGCAAAACAGATTGACTAAGTTCTATAGTACGGAAAGAACCACTGCCGTCTTTACCTCTGTTCTGCTGAGCAAAAAGAATTATGCCTTCCCTGAATCTGCGAATTAGGAAATCTGAAAGGGCAAGTCGGCGGGCCGGTGACGATATCAAAGCATCATGGAAACCGGCCACACTTTTTCCAACAGCAATGCGAATGATAGAAGCGGGATCTGCACCAGGACTCCCCTGAATACGTTCAAATCGAAGCGTAAAATCATCAAAGCTGAAATCTATGCCTAGCCGCAGTTTTCCTTTTATTTTACCGAATGGTGCTCTATGCAGGTCTTCTAGGATTTTAAGTAGTGCTTTCAAGATGTTCTCTCCTTGGTTGCTGAACACACCAGAATTGTAATGTATGCAGGTGTTATGTGTAAACACCGGCAAATTTATTTTATCTAAATCGAAATGACTCAGAAGAAGTTGACAGGACTCGTCGAGATGATCTTGTTTGTCAGGTACATCTCCTGTCTTGCTCTGCTGCCTCAGATCGAAAGACTTTTCGAGTCCATCCGCAAAAACAATGGCGAACAAGAATTGATCGTTGATTTTCTGGACAAGCTGTATGATCTTCGATTTTCATACCTTGTTCCACCTAGTGAAGCTATTATGAGGGTTGGGTGGCAAAACGTCCCACCGCTTCAACCGAGTCATCCTTCAGTTCTAAATACATGTTGTCAAAATCCACGAATAAAGCGCATCGTCTTATAGCTTGATTACTCATAACTGTATCCTAGTCGATGGATCACGGTTTGCCGTAATTAGCTTCGAGTGTTGGGTGTCAGATAATGGCTGTCATTCTTTCGATGTGTAATCATATCTGATGATTTCCACGAAATCTTGTCCTGCAATATTGCAGGAACTATTCTGTCCCTACCTCCTTATCTGCCTTCCACTCAATAGTTATTCGCTCACGGTCCAACAGTATGCCGAATTTCTTTGTCCTCTTCCCTGTTCTGGCGGAAAGAGGTATGGGCGCGTCGGAGATCTGGAGTGCCGGTGCAATGGACTGCCCGAACGCGTTGAGGATGATTTCGTTTATTTTGTGTTTAGCGGGATTAAATGATGCTTCTTTTTTGAAAGATTTGTAGACGGAGGGAAACTCGTCCGGGATTTCTTCAAACTTTTTGAGAATCATTTGGCGGATACTCTGGATATCGCTGTCCGATGAGGAGATCTCATTGAAGTCGAGAAAGCAAATTTTTTTCTCGCAATTATCGCACGATTCATCAAGGATGCATTCCTGCTTTTTGACTGCAAAAAAAGTATACAAGGCCAACCAAGTCGGGTGAGTCAATTCCGCTTCGAGCATTGATCCAAAGATCAGTTTTCTCTCTGATAATGAGATGGTCAGTGCCGGTTTTTCATCCCTTATCAGTCCGGCCAGCAGATCGGCCGGTTGCTTGACCTCATCCATGAGTTGCTCCGACAGAAAATATCTTGCCGGCACGTACGGCAGATTGATGAGGTTAACCTGGATGTCCTTGCTGTTTATTGTTCTCACCTTCCCGTCAGTAAAATCGGTGTAGGAGTACTTCTGTTTCTCCTTGGGTGGGTACCAGAAAGATCTGTTCGTTTTGGTGGATTTGGCTCTCTCCACTTCAGAGGGAGCAATAAGGACATGATAGATTCGGTCCCGGGGTCTACCATAGAACTGTGCTGCCAGAGCGAGGCAGCTGGTCATGGTTTTTCGACCTCCTGCCACCAGGAAATATACGGTCGTATCTTTTCTGGTGGTCATTTCATGGGTAAGTTGCAGGCACTTGGTCAACAGGATTTCGTTGTCGTCGGGTGTTAGGATATCATTTATTTCTTTTCCATTGGCGTCTTTCAGAACATGGAGATTGGTTTGCGGGTTATAGTCTATCGGCGGCATTTCATATTCGTCAATAAGAGCCTGTAGCTTTCCCTCATAGGGTGAAAGAACTGTTTCGAGGAGTTTACCCTTGCCGCCTCCGGTCGTGATAACGTGAAGCTCATCTACCGGCTTCTTTTCCATAAAAAGAGCATAGATGGTCTCGGTAATTACGGCCGGGCTCAAGCCGGATACAGCCAGCAGGATCCTTTTCATTTTATTCTCCCTGAACAACTTGCTTCTTACCTAATTTTTTCGCTCAAAAGTTAGTGGTTTGTTTACATGCTTGCCTATCCGGAGGAAGGTGCATTAACAGATGAAACGATATCGCTGACACAACTGCCGCCGCCGCATAGAAATAAAGTCCCGCGTCGGCGGTAAACCGAAAGTGGAAGCCCTCCGCCTTCATGAAGACGATCAGCATGCCGACGATGAAGACGTCGGCCATGGACCATTTGCTGACCGAATTCAAGGTGGTGAGGAGGCGATGCCTGAAGGTTGCTTCCAGCTTGTGCCCGAAAAGAGTCAGGAAGAAAACCAGCCCGATCTTGATGAAGGGAAAGCCGATGGAGAAGAGAGCGATGGCGATTCCCACCAGGAATTCGCGGGCCAGGAACAGATTGCGGATAATTTCAAAAAGGTAATGCGGGCCGGTGGGGATATTTCCTTTCTGGATTATCCACTCCTGGGTCCTGGCAGCAAGAAAGTCGGGCAACCAGTCCGGCAGTTCCAGGCTGAATTCACTGTACATGAAAGGATAGCAAAACGCCGCAACGAGGCACGCCGCAGAAATGATGTTGAAAGATATTAGGATGAGACGGTTGTTCACGTTGAGTTTCACGGCACCACGATGTAACAAAGGGGATGTAATTATAAAGTTGCTGTTGGATAATGAATCGAGATAATCTTCAAGCACAACAATAATTATTTAATGGACCTAACCAAGGACGTCAACAAAACAGAATGGTAGGTTTTACCCAGAAAACTACTAGGTTTACCCTAGTAGTTTTTGCTGGAACGCTTACCCAGAGGACGTTTCACGAGGATGTCGAGTACTAGGTATTTGGGGGGGGCGCCCGGCATTTTTGGGGCTTTTATTGTTCTGGCTCTTTTACTGACTCTTTGTGTAAGCCTTGCAAATAAATCCGGGAGGAACAGGTAGTCGATGGGTGTCAACAGACAAAAACTGGGCGTTGCGGCCTGCTACCTGTTCCTGACCGTGCTGGCCCTCATCTATCTCGCCCCGGTTGCCTACATGCTGGTAAGCAGTCTGAAGCCCGATGACCAGGTCCTGGCCCAGGGGATTTCCTGGCGGGCCTTTATGCCCATTGATGCCTCCTTGACCAACTATTACGATGTGTTCAACCGGGTCCGTTTTCCCCGGATTCTCTTTAATTCGCTCTTCATCACCTCCTCGATCATGGCCGGCGGGCTGCTGGTGAATTCCCTGGCCGGCTATGCCCTGGCCCGGCTCAACTGGCCGGGCCGCAAGGCGATGCTGACCTTGGTCCTGGCCCTGTTGATTCTTCCCTTTGAGACCATTGCGGTGCCGCTTTTTTTCCAGATGAGTCTGCTCGGCTGGCGGGACAGCTTCCAGGTGCAGATCGTGCCCTTTATTGCCGACGCCTTTTCCATCTACCTGTTCTACAATTTTTTTCTCTCCCTGCCCCGGGAGTTGGAAGAGGCGGCGCGGATGGACGGGGCCGGTCCCTGGCGCATTTTTTTCTACATCATCGTGCCCATGGCCAAGCCGGTCTTTGCCACTGTGGCGATCCTTACCTTTCTCATGCGCTGGGGCAGCTATCTCTGGCCGCTGATGGTCACCACCGGCGAGACCTACCGGCCCCTGCCCGTGGCCCTGGCCGCCTTTGAGAACCAGGTCAAGCTGTGGGGCGATATCATGGCCTTCGGAGTGATGATGGTGGCGCCGATCCTGGTCGTCTTCCTGATCTGGCAGCGCTGGTTCGTCCAGGGAGTGGCTGCCACCGGCACCGGCGGCAAGGGGTAGATTGAACAAATTTGTTCAATGGTCGTTGATTATATTTGGATGATCGGTTAGATTTGCTCGTATGGACATCCGTTTCCTGCCGCATAACAGCCACTGGGAAGATGCTGGGGCGTTTTCCCGGAATGACCCGAACCTGAAACAATTGCTGAAGCAGCCGTTGGTGCACCGGTCCGCGTTGCTGGACACTCTTCCCTGCGGACAACCCGGGATCTACACGGTCAGCGGCGGCCGGCAGATCGGCAAGACCACGCTTCTGAAACAGTGGATGAACGAACTCCTGCGGCAGAACGTCAGGCCGCGGTCCATAGTCTATTTGACCGGGGAACTCATTGATGATCATCATTCCCTGGTCCGGCTCTGTTCGGATATTCTGGCGGAAATGGAAGCAGAATCACCCCTCTATGTGATTCTGGACGAGGTCACCTATGTCCGCGACTGGGACAAGGCGGTCAAATATTTAGCCGATGCCGGACTGCTTGAAAATACCGTGCTGGTGCTCACCGGGTCGGACCTGGTTATTATCCGGGATGCCCGGATGCGGTTTCCCGGCCGAAGAGGGACGGCCGACCAGGTGGATTTTCATCTCTATCCCCTGAGTTTTTATGAGACGGTCAGGTTGAAAAACCTCTTTTCCGCGGAGGAACTCCATGCTCTGCTGCGGGCCGATGACCAGGCTAGCGAGGTGCTGGAGGTTCTCTTTGCGGAATTTGACAATTACCTTGTCCATGGCGGTTTCCTGACGGCGATCAACGACCTGGCCGGACACAAGCGAATCCTGCCGGCCACCTTGATGACCTACAGCGACTGGATCCGGGGGGATTTTTTGAAAAGAGGGAAACAGGAGCATTATCTGCGCGAACTGGTCGGCGTTGTCATCAAGAGATATACGAGCCAGATCACCTGGCACAGCCTGGTGGACGATCTGTCGATAGACCATCCCCAGACAGTGGCGGACTATGTCGCTCTCCTGGTTTCCATGGATGCCGCTTTTGTCCAATCCGCCCTGAGGGAGGATAAATTAACTGCGGCTCCCAAAAAGGCCCGCAAGGTGGTTTTTGCCGATCCCTTTATCTTTCATGCCCTGCGGGCTTGGCTGTACCCGGTAAAAGACCCCTATACGGAGCAGATCGTGCCTCTGCTCGCGGACCGGGACTGGAACGGCAAGCTGGTCGAGTCCTGTGTTGTCACCCTGTTCCGGCGGCATTATCCGACCTATTATATAAAGGCAAAAGGGGAGGTGGATATTGCCTATGTCGATCAGGGCCGATTCTGGCCGGTGGAGGTGAAATGGACCGGACAGCTCCGGCCCAAGGATTTGAAACAGGTGGCCCTCTATCCCAACAGCCGCATTCTGACACGATCGAGAACCCGGGGGGAAATAGCCGGTCGGCCTGCCGAACCGCTCCCCCTGGCCCTGTTGCGCTTAGGCTGATCAGCCTGAACCGGTCTTTTTGCGGGAGTCAGGTGCAGAAATAAAGGAAAACAGATCCCAGCCAACGTCCGATGATGGTCTTGCAACAAAACGTCAGACCATTGACAGCCAGACAGGCCGCGGCTTTTTGGAGTCTCACGTTGTTTGCCTGCGAAACCGACAAAAAGGGGGAGGTATGAACAGAGCGCATCTATCCATGATTCTATTCAGAAAGAACCAGATCATCCTGTTCTTCCCGCCCTTTCCGGTCGGAGTGAGCCCCTGCTCCGCTGATAAGGAGGCGCCCGCTTCTGCCGGTTCCAGAGGGAAAATCAATGAATATTCGCTTGCCTGAACCTCGACAATACAGCAAGATCTCTCTGGAAGAAAGTCTGGCCCGGAGACGATCGGTCCGCGACTACACCGGAGAATCGCTCAGCCTGGCCGAGGTCTCGCAGCTGCTCTGGGCGGCCCAGGGGATAACCGTTGACCGGGGCGGCCGGACCGCGCCCTCGGCCGGTGCCCTGTATCCCCTGGAGCTGTATGTCTTTGCCGGCAATATTGAGAAGCTGGCGGCCGGGATTTATCATTACCGGCCCAAGCAGCATGAACTGGTTCTGGCCAGGGAGGGGGATCTGCGCGGCCGGTTGGCCGGGGCCGCCCTGGGCCAGGACGCTGTCCGTGACGGCGCCATTGCCCTGGTTTTCACTGCCGTGCCCCAGCGAACCACCCGGAAGTATGGCCGGCGGGGCATCCGGTATATCTTTATCGAGGCCGGCCATGCGGCCCAGAACGTCTGTCTGCAGGCAACCGCCCTGGGGCTGGGCGCGGTCATCATCGGCGCATATTATGATGACAGGGTCTCCGCCCTCTTGGGCCTTTCGGAAGGGGAGGACCCCCTGTACATCATCCCGGTGGGCAGGGTCAAATAGTGCCCATCCAGAAATGGTCTTTTCGCCCTTGATCGCATCCAGGGCGACCTTGGCCTTGAACTCGGCTGAGTACCGTTTACGTTTGGTCTTGCTCATGGGTGTTCCTCCTTCGTCAGTGTGTGGCTGTCCACCTTAATACACTGTCCGAATTTTGGGGACCACCTCTATCGGGCAGTTCGTTCAGGGTCCGGTCAAGTTCGGACCGATCCTTTCGAGTGACCAGGTCACGGACCACGGTGAATTTTTTCTGCACCGCGCCGTTTATTCCGAACATCAGTCCGCTTATCAGAAAACTGAGGTCGGCAAAATAGTTCTGGTTAAAGGCCTGGTGCGAGTCGCCAAATTCTTCGGACAGACTTTCGACCCGGTCCGACATTTCGATCAGTTCCCGATCATCGATGCTCCCGCCATCTTCTATCTCCACCTGTTGGCAGTAGTCCACCTGGAAACCGACCACCTCCCGGGGCAGGGACACCCCGAGTCCCTGCCATTGCTGCTGGATGTATTTTTGTAAGCGTTCACCAGCACCCCATCTTCGCACGATCAGGCCGGCTCACATAGGCATACTATAGATTCGCCGGCCTGCTTGCACGAATCCGTGGCACTGGTAAACGCTTACAGGCCGGTGGTTTCCGTAAATTTGTAACCCCTGGTGAACGGTTACGTTTACTGAATGTTTACTTTCAGCCCTTGCCGGATTTCCGCCCCCCCCATCGGCCGGATGAGGGACGCGGACCTTGTTGCTTCTCCTTTTACCCGGTCGCGGCGGCCCAGTTCAGGAGGCTGCCGGCCAGCAGGATCTCCCGGTGCCGGGCCGACACCTCCAGCCGTGCCCGGACCGGCCGGCCACCCACCTCCACGGTAATGGTTTCAGCCCCGGCAGCCAGGGAAGAGCGCAGTTCCCTGATCACCACCTCCTCCCCCTGGGTGATGGCGTCATGGTCGCCGGGGTCAACAAAGGTAAGGGGCAGGATACCGAAATTGACCAGATTCGCCTTGTGGATCCGGGCAAAACTCTTGACCAGTTTCACCCGGATGCCCAAAAAGCGGGGGGCCAGTGCGGCATGTTCCCGGGAAGAGCCCTGGCCGTAGTTCTCACCGCCGACCACCACCCCGACCTCGCCCTGGTCGCGGACCGTTTTGGCCCGGGCCACCAGCTCCGGATCAACGGAATTAAACACATATTCGCTGATCGCCGGGATATTGCTGCGCAAGGGCAGGATCTTGGCGCCGGCCGGCATGATATGGTCGGTGGTGATGTTGTCGCCCAGCTTGAGCAGTACCCGGCCATGCCAGGTCTCGGCCGGGGCGTCCATCTCCGGGAAAGGGGCGATATTCGGGCCGCGGACGATCTCGATTGTCTCGGCCTTGGCCTTGGCCAGCGGCGGCTCGATCCGCTGGTCACCGGGCAGGTAGCGCTCCGGCAGGGTGATCCGCGGGTAGTTGGCCAACTCGCGGGGATCGGTGATCCGGCCCTTGATCGCCGCGGCCACCGCCACCTCCGGGCTGCAAAGGTACACCTGATCGTTCCGGGTGCCGCTCCGGCCCGGGAAGTTACGGGGAAAGGTCCTGAGCGAGATGGTGCCGGTGGCCGGGGCCTGGCCCATGCCGATGCAGCCGAGGCAACCGGCCTGGTGGACCCGGGCGCCGGCCTTGATCAGGCTCAGCATATCGCCCAGGGCGGTAAGATTCTCCAGGACCTGCCGGCTGCCCGGGTTGATCTCAAAGCTGACCTCGGGGCTGATTGTCTCCTGTTCCAGCACCTTGGCCACCAGCAGCAGATCGCGGAGCGAGGAGTTGGAACAGGAGCCGACCAGGACCTGGTTCACCGGCCGGCCGGCCACTTCCCGGACCGGGACCACGTTATCCGGCGAAGAGGGGCAGGCAATGAGCGGTTCCAGGGCGGACATGTCGATCTCGATCACCTGATCGTACACCGCATCCGCATCAGCCGCCAGTTCCTGCCACTGATCACCGCGGCCCTGGCTCTGCAGAAATATTCTCGTATTTTCATCCGCGGGAAATACCGAGGTGGTGGCCCCCAGTTCAGCGCCGAAATTGGTGATCGATGCCCGGTCGGTGACCGACAGCTCCTTGACCCCGGGTCCGAAGTACTCCATGACATAACCGACCCCGCCCTTGACCGACAACTGCCGCAAGAGTTCGAGGAGCACGTCCCGGGCCGATACCCACTGGGGCAGCCGGCCGGTCAGCCTGACCCCGTAGACCCTGGGCATCACCAGATAAAAAGGCCGGCCGGCCATGGCCATGGCCACATCCAGACCGCCGGCGCCCATGGCCAGCATCCCCAGGCCGCCGCCGGTGGGGGTATGGCTGTCCGAGCCCAGCAGGGTTTTGCCGGGCATGCCGAAACGCTCCACATGGACCTGGTGCGAGATCCCGTTGCCGGGCGGCGAGAAATAAAGGCCGTACCGGCGGGCCACTGATTGCAGAAAACGGTGGTCATCGGCATTGCGAAAATCCGACTGCACCAGGTTATGATCAACGTAACAGACCGAAAGTTCGGTCTTTACCCGCGGAAGACCAATGGCCTCGAACTCCAGGTAGGCCATGGTGCCGGTGGCATCCTGGGTCAGGGTCTGGTCGATGCGGATCCCGATCTCTTCTCCCTTTTCCAGGCGTCCCTCAACAAGATGCGCGGCCAGAATCTTTTCCGTAACTGTCTTTCCCATAATCCGAACAACTCCTTTTTTCGTAATCGCGGCAGCGATGCTCTTAATCCTGAACCGGCCCGGGCAGGGCCCGGAACCGGCATATCAGTGCATTTGCCCACGGGCCGCAACCCGTCAGGGCCGGACACCAGGCCGGAATTATATACCACAGATCAACCTCCATGCACATTTCTTTGCGCCGGAAACCGGGCCCGGATTGCCCGGGTTCCCGGGAGCAGAGCCGGTTTTCTTTTGCTTAATGGCGCTGATTCGCCTAGATTAGTGTCCGTTTGCCAAACCATTGTTCCGGAGGGGTTGTACGGTTCCCCGGGCCGGGACCCGGTGAGACCAAAGCCAGCGGATCGATTTCAATGCATCTCAGTTCACAGTCGGTTGCCCTCCGGCGTTGCGCCGTCTATTGCCGCCGGGACCTGAAGCAGGAGGTCGACCGGATCTGCAACGCCCTCTCCTTTACTCCCGGCCCCGGCAGCCGGGTCCTGCTCAAACCGAATCTGGTCAGCGCCCGGCCGAAGACCTCCCTGGCATGCACCCATCCGCAATTCGTGGCCGCGGTGGCCGAGTGGTTCATCGATCATGGAGCCCGGGTGATGATCGGTGATTCGCCGGCCTTCGGCTCCGCCCGGCAGGTGATGAAGGCCTGCGGGATCACCAAGGCGGTGGCCGGGCTGCCGGTGCGACTGGTCAATTTCCGCAAGAAGAGACAGGTGGTTCTAAGGGGTGGGGTGTCGGTGGGACTTGCCGCCCGGGCCCTGGACTGCGATCTGCTGATCAACCTGCCCAAGGTCAAGGCCCATTGCCAGGTACTGGTGACCCTGGCGGTGAAAAATTATTTCGGTGTGGTGGTCGGGGCGCGGAAATCGTTGTGGCACATGCGCTTCGGCGGGTGCCCGGGCCGGTTTTCCGGGTTGATCCTCGACCTGCTCGACCACCTTCCCAACGGGATAACCCTGGCCGACGGGATCATCGCCATGCAGGGCAACGGCCCCATGGCCGGCAGGGCCTATCCCCTGGGGCTGATCAGCGGCTCAACCAACCCGGTGGCCCTGGATACGGCGCTGGGGGCGATACTGGGTATTGATCCGGGCAAGGCTCCCTTGCAGGTGGAGGCGGTCCGGCGCGGCCTGGCCGGCTGCCGATTGGCAACACTCAGCTATCCCCTGCTGGACCCGGATGGGCCGCGGGTGGATGATTTCGACCTGCCGGAACAACTCCGGCCGCTCCGGTTTGAACCGTTCCGGATCCTGGCCGGCGGGGCCCGGCGGCTGCTTGCATTCATGCGGCCCGGCCGTTGACCGCTTTCGGTTGAACTTCCCCGGGGCTTCCGGTAAGTTTGGGGGGCGTCGAATGACGAATAATCGAACGGCCTGGAGTTCGTCATTCGATTGTTCGCCACTGGTCCCGGTTAAGGTTAAAGCCCCCGCCTTCAGGCGGGTAGATTTATCACTTCCAATGGAATCCGGTTGGAAGGGAAGAGTTTTTTACTTCGTGTACGAGTACGTTCACGAGCACGAGCACGTCAAAAACGGGTCTTGGACCCGTATCCCGACTTTCAGTCGTTCGGAGATGTTATTTTTTTCTGAAACCTGAAACCTTATTTGATTTTCATATATAACGAGCAACACGAGGAGAACAGGACATGTTCAAGCTGCAGGGAAAGGTGGCCCTGATCACCGGGGGATCCAGGGGGATCGGCAAGGCGATTGCGGTCAGATTTGCCCAGAGCGGGGTGCACGTGGTGGTCAACTACGTGCGCCATCGGCGGGATGCCGAGGAGTGCGCCCGGGCGGTTGAGGCGCACGGAGTGAAGTGCCTGGTGATCAAGGCCAACGTGGCCAAGGACGATGATGTCCAGTCAATGTTTGCCAGGATCAGCGAGCAGTTTCCCGTGCTGGATTTCCTGGTCAGCAATGCCGCCTCCGGGGTGTTGAAACCGGCACTGGAACTGAGTTCCCGGCACTGGAACTGGGCCATGGACATCAATGCCCGGGCCCTGCTGACCCTGGCCCGTTTCGCGGTGCCGTTGATGCCCCGCAACGGGCGGATAATGGCGGTGTCCAGCCTGGGGGCGGTGCGCGCCATTGAAAACTATACCGCGGTCGGCGCCTCCAAGGCGGCCCTGGAATCACTGGTGCGCCACCTGGCCGTGGAACTCGGACCCCGCGGCATCAATGTCAATACCATCAGCGCCGGGGCCGTGGATACCGCGGCATTGAAAAAATTTCCCAACCGCAAGGAGATCCTGGACACCGCCCTGGCCCGGACCCCGCTGGGCCGGCTCACCACCCCGGAGGATGTGGCTGATGTGGCCCTGTTTCTCTGCAGCGACCTTTCCGCCATGATCCAGGGGCAGACCATTGTGGTGGACGGCGGTTATTCGATCCGCGGTTAGCCCGGGTGTCAGCCACCCAGATCGCCGCGCAACCGGCCCTGCCCCCGCGGGAAGGAGAACAGCAGTATGTTCCCCTCCCTTCGGGCCCGCAGCCCGTTGGCAAGGTGCAGGCCGGCGGCCGGCCGTCTGGTATCGATTAATTCCAGCAGTTGGGCGATGACGCGGAAATCCGGGCGGGTATCCATCAGCCAGCAGGCTGTTTCCAGCAGCCGGCGCTGCAGGGCCCGGGGCTGTTGCCGCAGCCGGTCGAGGTTTAAGGTCAGGGGCGGGGGGGCTGAGTCTTTTTCGCTTGCTTGCCGGTCCGTTGACTGGGAGAATATCCCGGCCGCCGCTGTAGCGCACAGTTCGGCGAGCAACGCTTCCTCATCCTGGAGGATGGTCGCGGTGCGCAACAGGGTCTCCCGGATGTTCGGGTTGAAACGTTGGGCAAGAAAGGGGAGCAGTTCCTGCCGGACCCGGTTCCTGAGCAGGGACCGGTCCTGGTTGGAACTGTCCCTGAGCCAGGGGATCTCCCGGTCGTGCAGATAGCGGAGGAGTTCATCCTTGGGAATGGCGAGCAGGGGACGGATGTACCTGCCGGCCCTGATGGTCTTCATCCCGGCCAGCCCGGCCCGGCCGGTGCCGCGGATGAGGCGGATCAGGAGTTCCTCGGCCTGGTCGTCGGCGGTATGGGCCAGGCCGATCTTGTCGGCCTGCTCCCGGGCCGCGGTTTTGTCCAGAAAGGCGTAACGAAGGTCCCGGGCCGCATGTTCCAGGGAGAGGCCCTTGTTCTCGGCATGCTCGCGGACCGCCACCCGGCCGATGACCCAGGGGATATCGAGTACCGCGGCCCGCCTGCCGACCAGTTCCTCCTCTTGGGCCGCCTCAACGGGCCTCA
The DNA here is from genome assembly GCA_021647905.1 of Desulfobacterales bacterium. NCBI lineage: Bacteria > Pseudomonadati > Thermodesulfobacteriota > Desulfobacteria > Desulfobacterales > Desulfobacterales bacterium. Next base: position 12,533 of record JAKITW010000015.1, read on the forward strand.
ATCCGTGGTTGACATAGGCGGCGATTATTGAAAAATCGCCCGGCCCGGCCAGTCGGGCGAGCAGGTGCAGCAGGGCCATGGAATCAGGACCGGCCGAGACCGCGACCAGCACCCGGTCGCCCGGGACGAGCAGCTGTTGCCGCCCGAGTATTTTTTTTACTTTTTTTTCCAGGGGATGCATGGGGGATGACCATGATCGGTGCGATCCGCGGCAGGGCGAAGGTCTGTTCACCTCTCTTTCATACGGCCGCCTGCCGGGTGGAGTGGCTCGCCTTTTATGTCATTGCCGCTGATACGGGAATTGCCGGGCTTACCTTTTCCCGGGCCGCCCATGTCCGGGCCTGTGAACGAATCAGCCGCCGTTGTGCCAACGCCAGGTTTGCAACGGATCGTGGTCTTGGCCGGGAGATTGCTTCAGCGGTCAGCCGCTATCTCCAGGGCAGGAGCCCGGGGGTCGCCTATCCGGTCTGCTCCCTGCTGCTTGCGGCCGGCACCCCTTTTCAACAGCGGGTCTGGCAGCGCATCTCCGGGATCAGCCCGGGGATGACCCGTACATACGGTGAACTGGCCGTTGAACTGGGCGGCCCGGGATATGCCCGGGCCGTGGCCCGGGCCTGCGCCGCCAACCCCCTGGCCTTGATCGTTCCCTGCCATCGGGTGGTCGGGGCCCGGGGTCCGGGAGGTTTTGCCGGCGGCGCGACCGTCAAGCAGAGGCTGTTGCAACTTGAGGCGGCCCGGAATTGAATTACGAGCAATCGAATGTTCGATTGTTCGTCACTCGTATTTTGTAGAGAATCGACAGCAAACCGGCCCCTTCAAGGGGCGTCCAGGGCCGGGCCCTCCGGGCTCGGATATTTACCCTCTAAAAGGGTGGGATCGTAGCGCCGGATATACCGGTCCAGGTTCTCCAGGTTGCGGCGCACCTTGTCCATGATCCCGGCCTGGGGATATTTCTCGATAATATCTGCCAGCAGCCGGCGGGACGACAGCAGGAGTTCTTTTTTTCGATCGGGACTGGTGGTCCTTGTCGCCTTGGCGAACAGGATGGCGGCCTGTTTCCGGTTTTCAGCGGCCACCTGTTTGGCCACCGTCTTAATCTTGATTCCGGCCATGGCCCCGTAATCAGTGGGCAACAGGGCGGTAAAACCCTTGATCGCCTCGTCGTAACGGCGCATCTCAAGGGATCTGTTGGCCGCCTCCCACTGCATGGCCAGGGATTGTTCCTGCAGGGCCACCTCATCCCCGGTCAGGAGGGAGAGTGGTTCCTGTTCAGCCGTGGGGCCGGGCGGAATAATGACCACCGGCTCACCACCGACCCCGGGTCCGGCATTGATTCCGGTGAGCATGGTTTCCACCCGTTCCTGGACCGCTGGCAACAGATCAGCGCCGGCCAGTTCCAGGAGAACCGATTTGGCCTGTTGTTCATTCCCCTGTTTCATCAGGGTGTTCACCCGCTGGAGCCGGGAGCCGGCCCAGGCGGTGAGTCGTTCCTCCACCGTCTGCCGAAGGTATCGGGCGCTGGCGGCCAGAGGCGTGCCGGGCAGGGTCCGGTCGAACCGGTCCGCCTGTTTTATCAGGGCCGGGCCGCCCTGTCTGCCGGAAAACAGGGTCACCCCGCGGAACAGGGTGAGGTAGGCGTTGGTCTCCTCGCTCCGGTCCACCCGTAATGCCCGGAGGGCATCCACCTGGACCTGCAACCGTTTATGTTCCACGGCCAGACCGGCATGGGCCCGGGCGAGTTGCTGGTAGAGTGATTGGGCCCCGGTAAGGTCGCCCGCGGCCAGGAGCAGGTCGGCCAGGCTGTGCTGGCGCTGCCAGGGTATCTGCTTCAGGTCAGTGTTGACCGCTTCGGCGGCCAGCCTGGAGAAGACCGCGGTGGCCGCCTGGCGTTGGCCGGTGCGGAGCAGTGCCAGGCCGTACTGCTGGCGGGTGACCGCCTCCGGCAGATGTCCGGGAAACTTCCGGCCAAGACTCTGGAATGCGGCAATGGCCTCGATATCATTGCCCTGGTTTACATAGGCGGCGATCAGGGCCTCGGCCGATTGGGCCGCCATCTTCCAGGAAATGGCCGCGGTCCGCAGGTGCCGGGCCGCGGGTTCATCCGGCCCGGCGCCGGGAAAGGGGCCGCACCGGCCTTCCATGAATGCGATATCCTGTTGCAGGATATCGCTCATCTCGCTTTCTTGAACATTGTCGTCCCAGGGAACAGCGTTCCGGACGGCAATAATTCTTTCCCGCATCCGTTGGTAACCGGCCAGGATACGCTCGAATTCACCGCTGCACCCCTGCCACTGGAGCGGACCGACCATGTCCCGGTCCAGGCCGGCCTCGCCAGCCCTGGTCTCCAGCCATTGACGGAACTTTTTTTCGTAGGTTGCCAGGCGCTGCTCGACAAAGCGGAGATCCGCCTGGCTGAAGCGGATCTTTTCCCGGGAAGGCGGCCGGAGAACTTCCCCGGCAAGGGGCACCTTGATTGCGGGCTCCACGGTCTTGGTCTTTTCGGGCCGGGTCTTCTCGGCCCGGGCCGGTGCATGGACCGTTGGCCGGGGTTGTTTGGCCACCGGCCGGGGGGCCGGACGAACCACCGGCGCCTTCCGGGTTTTTTCGGGAACAGCTACCCTGGGGGTGCCGCAGCCGGAGAGCAACAGGCCGGCGCCCGCCAGGAGCAGGAGCGGAGTAATAAAAAATATCCTCTTGGTCATGGCGTCATCGAGTTCCAATAGGGGCGAAAATGTCGCTCCGGTTCCAGTTCACCATTGGCCGTAATTCTGCCAAAGGTAGTGATCGTGGCATCACCGGCTGCCATGGTTTCTCCCGGCAAGGGGGTTGCGGGCTGGAAAACGCCGTCAGCGCGATTCACCCTTACCTCGATCTGGCCCAGATCGGGCTCGAGCAGCGGGATGGTCGGCCGGGCCGAGGCGGATGCGGTAAACAGCATGTCGATCAGGTCGAATTTCTCGCCAACATTCATCTCAAGCAGGATGGCGTTGGCCATCCCGGTCCATATCGGCAGGGCCCCGCTGGCACCGGTGATATGGGTGTTTGTCCGTTCCATCGGTGAATTGTCGTCAAATCCCACATAGGCGGCAATGACGTATCCATTGGCCAGGGTCATGCCGCTGGCATCGGCCGCCACGTTGGGGACCAGGCCGACAAAGGCGGCATTGGTGAACTCGTTGGCCGTGCCGGTTTTACCGAGAACCGGCACATGGAGATCGAGTTGGGCCAACTGGGCCTCCACCTCCGCCTCAATACTGTGCAGCCGGACGTTGGCATCGGCGAACCGGCCGGTTCCAAAGCGGACCACGTTCCTGAGAATACTGTCCACGGCCAGGGTGGTTTTGGGATCAAAGACCCGTTTGTTCACCCGTTCGGGCCGAAAGATGAGGCTGCCGTCGCTGTCTTCAATCCGGTCGATGATCGCCAGGCTGCCGGGGGCGTTCTCATCGGCAAATCCGCTTGCCTTGCCGGTGCCGAGCCCCTCATAGATCCTGGCGACCTCAAAGAGTGTTATCACATTAGATCCCAGGGGAAAAGATAAAACCGGATCCAGCCTGCTCCGGATCCCCAGCTCCCGGCTCAGGGCGACCAGGTAACGGAGCCCGGCCAGGATCCGGAAATCAGGGACGGTCCGCAGCACCTCGAAGCTATAGGCGGGCAGAGCGCTCAACCGGTTGTATTCCTTGAGCAGGTATTCGGTCAGGGTCTCCAGGGTGGCGATGGAGAATCCGCCTTCGAGGCGGACCGATTCCCGGAAGAGTTCCGGGTCCTTTTCCGCCAGGGCCATGAGCAGGGAACTGGCCGCGGAACGGTCGAGTTGCTCCCAGAAACCGTCCGTGGGCCGGGAGGAGGCATAGAGAAGCGCGCCGCTGGTCCAGTCGCGGTACAAGCGGCCAAGGGGCACCGGCTCGGTTTCTTCCAGGGTGTCCCTCTGCATCCGGATATTTGATTTGAGCATAATTCCCGGGCCCACCGGAATATCCGGCGCCGCGATGACGCCGGTCTCCCCGGCGGCCAGTCGCCGCAGCTCGTTCAGCAGTTGCCGGAGGCGGAGATAATTCCGGTCGAGCAGCCGGCGGCGCAGCTCGATCTCCTTGTCCACCCGGAGTTTCCGGTTCGGGCTGAGTTCTTCATAATCCGCTTCCCGCAGTGTTTCAATTTCCCGGTAATAGTTCTCAAAGTTGATGCCGAAGTGGAGCTTGCGGAGTTGCTCCAACTCATCGATATTGCCGGCAAAGATCAGATCCGGCTCCAGGGCGGACACTGCCAGGTGGAAGGCGGCCCGAAGCAGGGCCTTGCGGTCCACCAGAATGCCCTGTTGGTCCCGAAGCCGCCGCATATAGTTGCCATAGGACTCGTCCTGCCGCCGGTTCAGGTCGAGCCGGTCGGTCACCTCCCGGAGCTGGGCCGGGGTCAGGCGGTCGCAGAGATGGTGCAGCAGCCAGATCGTGGCCAGGTTCTCCGACTTCACCCCGGCCCAGCTCATGGACACCTTGTTGTGCGGGCTGTTGTGATCGGGGCGGGGGAAATAGGCCTGGTTCTGGTAGAGGAACAGGTTCCGTTCGTTATTCAACAGGTCGGTGTTGTTCCAGGCAAGCTGCAGGGCCGCGCCGTATACCAGGGGTTTGATCGCCGAGCCCATGGGCCGCTGGGCCGCGATCGCCCGGTTATAAAAGCGGTTCTCCATGCCGCCGACCATCGCCCGGATGCGGCCGTTCTGCAGTACCAGCAATCCCCCCTGGATCTCGGGATATTTTTCCAGGTCAAGCAGGATCTCGTTGGCCAAAGGATCCTTTTCCCGGATACTGACAAAGACCGGGTCGCCGATCTTGAGCCGGCCGACAAAATCGATCAGGTCCCTGGGACTGGATTCCGTCCAGCGATTCTTCCGCCATTTTGCCAGGTCGCTGACCAGCGTTTTCAGGCCGGCTTTATCGATCCGGCCGGAGGATACGACCTTGTGCCCTTTTTTGAAAGAGACCCGCACCATTGGCGCGGCCTGGTCAATGGCAATAATCTCGCCGAACAGAAACTCCCCGGTGCGGAGATCCCGGGGGCCGGTTTTGTCCAGGTCCGGATATTGCCGGCGGAGCGCCTCGGGATCGTATCCCCGCAAGCGGACATCCAGCCGCGACAACTGTTTGCGCAGGGAATAACAGCCCTTGTCCTGCAGATTTTTGTCCACCGTGGTAAAGACCCTGATTCCGGAAGTGGATATGTTGTCGATTCCGTGCAGGGAGAGGGCCTCCTCCACTTCCGGCGCGCCCAGCGCATCCTTGACCAGGTCCATCAGGGTGTTGAGGGCAAAAAACATCCGGCCCCGCTTGAAGTTGATCTCCCGGGTCAGGGTTTCCCGGTAGCGCTGGGTATCGACCATCCCCAGCCTGTACATCTGGCCGAGCACATAATCGGCCCGCTGCCCGGCCAGGTCCCGCGCCCGGGCCGCCTCCTTCTCGCTTTTCTTGATAAAGGGGTTGTAGGCATTGGGCCGCTTGACGCTGCCGGCGATAAAGGCGCATTCCAGCAGGGTCAACTCCCGGGCCGGTTTGTCGAAATAATAACGGGCCGCCACGCCCAGACCGTGGCCGTTACCGCTGACATAGAACTGGTTGATGTAGAACTCGAGGATTTTTTCCTTGGGATAATGGTATTCAAGGCGGAGGGCGTAGAGCAGCTCCTTGAGCTTGGATCTAAGCGACCGGTCCTTGCGTTTAAAGAGGTTCTTGGCGGTCTGCTGGGTGATGGTACTCCCGCCCTGGACCACGCGGCCGGCCTTGATGTTGCTGATCATCGCCCGGGCGATGCCAACGGGATTGATCCCGTAATGGGTAAAAAAGGTGTTGTCTTCGGCCGCGATGATGGCGTTGATGAAATCCCCGGGGATCTGCTGGTAGGTGAGGTATTGCCGATGGGCGTCCTCAAAAAAGACGCCGATCTTGGTCTGCCCGTCCCGATAGTATACCGGGCTTTCCATGGCCAGTATTTTTTCAATATTGTGCTGCTTGATCTCCTCGCCGGGGTTGGTGACAACATAGTGGTAATAGGCCCATCCTCCGGCGGCTACGGCCAGTATTGCCGATACGATGCAGCCCAGGAAGAGGATGAGAAAAAATTTCTTGAACATGGCTGGTTCGCGGCGTTTCCGGGGATAACCCCATGGGGCGAAGCGCCTTGCGCGGATAATTGTTTTTTTTCAAGGGAGTTGAATCTGAAATGGTATTCCCGTGTCGGTCAGAAATCAAGGCCCATTTTACATTGTTATTCCTGACCGACCCCATACCAGGTAACCGAAGAAAATAAAAGGGATTTGTTCCCGTGATGATTTGGACGACAACTCTCGACCCAGCGGTATGACCCGGTCCGGCCGAAGCGGTTTCCCTGCTTTTTTATTGCATTCGCGACAGCATCCATGGTAATAACTGCGCAGTTTGTTTGCTGTTTTTGTCCCCGGTGAACGCTTGCCAAAAACGACTCCGGGATGATACCTGTTTACCGCGTGTTTCTTGCCTCTTGATCACATTACCGGCGTTCCGGCCGGTTAAATGAACCGCATGGTGGCTTCATTGCGCACTTTTTCATATTCCTTGTCTCTGCTCTGCCTGCTTGCCCTGCTGGGGGGCTGTGCCTCGGTGGGGGATGAATCAACCGGCATGGTCCCACTCCCGGCCCCGGTGGCCGATGATCCGGTGGAAGCCCCCCGGCCGGGTCCTGATCTGGAGTCAGCCGCGCTCCCGGAGCCGGAGGAGACCATCCCCCAGGAGATCGACGAACTGCAGAAGCTGGGCAGATGGGAGCAGGGGCAGCCGGCCGCGGAGAGCGTCACCGCCGAGATCACCTATGATTTTCCGGTCACTGTAAACCGCCAGGTCGAGTATTACCTCGATTTCTTCCAGAATCGCCACCGCCCAACTTTTGCCCGCTGGCTGGCCCGCTCATCGCGCTATCTGCCGATGATCGAGGAGACCTTCAAGGAGGCGGGTCTGCCCCTGGATCTGGCCTACCTGGCGATGATCGAGAGCGGCTTCAACGAGGCTGCATACTCCCGGGCCCGGGCCATGGGCATGTGGCAGTTCATGAAGGGAACGGGCCGCCATTACGGGCTGGAGGTCAACAACTATGTCGATGAACGGAGAAATCCGGTCAAGGCCACGGCCGCGGCCGCAGCCTATCTTGCCGAGCTTTATCAGGAGTTCGGTTCCTGGTACCTGGCGGTTGCCGGCTATAATGCCGGCGAGGGCAAGATCCGCCGGGCGATCAGGAAGTATAAGAGCAGGGACTTCTGGAAGCTGGCCGAGGGGCGTTATCTCCGCCCGGAGACCAAGCTCTACGTCCCTAAATTGATCGCCGCGATCATGATCGCCAAGCAGCCGGAAAAATACGGGTTTGCCGATATCCGCTACGATCCGCCCCTGGAGTATGACACGGTGGAGGTGCCCCGCTGGACCGCGTTAAAAGCGGTTTCGCTGGCCGCCGGAACCAGTGAGAAACATTTGCAGCGACTGAACCGGGAATTACGCAAGCCCTTTACTCCGCCGGACAACCCGGCCTATGCGCTCAGGGTGCCCAAGGGCAAGAAGGAGTTGGTGGCCCGGAACCTGCCCCGGGTCCATGCCACGGTCTCCACCAATTACAAGACCCACGTGGTTCGGAAAGGCGAGTCCCTTGACACCATCTGCAAGCGGTATGGTCTGGGCAAAACCATTATTTTAAAGGCCAATAATCTGCCCGGGGCCCGTCTCCAGATCGGTCAGCGGCTGCGGGTTCCCTTTCGGACAACCAGCTATGTCCTGCTGCCCGAGGGCCGCGTTGCCGCGGGCTATGCCCTTACTTCGGCCGCGGGCGGCGATTTTGTGCTTCACAGGATCCGGCCCGGGGAAACGGTTTCCTCAATCTCGCAGAAGTACAATGTGCCCGCCCACCTGATCGCCGCCTGGAACGACCTCAAGGATATCGGCCGGATCCGGGCCGGGCAACAGCTTGCCCTCTATGTGCGGGACGGCAATGACACCGCCGCTGCCGAACATGCCGCGGCCCGGCAGCCGAAGCCGCGGGGTAAAACCGGCGCCCGGGTCAGGACCATCGTCAGTACGGGCAGGAAGACCGCTGTAACCCACCAGGACTTCTACTACCGGGTCCGGCCGGGCGATTCCCTCTGGAGGATCGCCCAACGCTACCGGTTGTCGCCAATGGACATCAAGCAGTGGAACAACCTGAAACAGGACCTGATCCATCCCGGCAACCGTCTCCTGCTCAAGCTGGACAAGGGCGCCTAGCATGCAGGTGATCACCGGCACCGCATATTCGCACGATCGCTCTTGTCCGCATAGCTGGCTATAGCGAACAAGAGCGCCTGCACGAATCTGCACCACCTGTGATCACCTGCAACTTCTGGGATGGTTTATTCTCCATGATTGTTTCCCTTTCGTACCGGTCAGGGTCTCCTGGCCCTTTCTCTTCGACTTGTAACGGTTTCGACGAATTAAACGTGACGAGCGACTTGCTGTTGGCCCTTGAGATGATTATGTAACAAAAGCATGAATACCGATAATGAACATTCTCAAAAGCGCCGGATATCGGCTGATACTGATGTGCACCGCGTTTTTCTGGACGAACGGGAAATTATCCTGGTCGGTACGGCCCATATCTCCCGGGAATCGGTTGATCTGGTCAGCGAGGTGATCGCGGCCGAGGAGCCGGACTGCGTCTGCGTGGAACTTGACCAACAGCGCTTTCGCGCCCTGGCGGAAAAGAGTCGTTTCGCGGCCCAGGACCTGAAGACGATCATCAGAAAAAAACAGTTGAGCACCCTGCTGGTCAACCTGGTCCTGGCCGCCTATCAGAAGAAACTGGGGGGGCGGCTCGGGGTGATACCCGGGGCCGAGATGGTGGCGGCGGTACGCCGGGCCGAGGAACTCGGAATCCCGGTGTCCCTCTGCGACCGTGATGTCCGGGTCACTCTCCGGCGGGCCTGGCACGCCACCTCGTTCTGGAAAAAGGGATATCTCCTGGCCAGCCTGGTTGCCGGCCTCTTTGACAGGGAGGAGATCAGCGAGGACAAGCTGGCCCAACTCCGGCAGCAGGACGCGCTCTCGGAACTGCTCAATGAACTGGGCGCGGTGATGCCTGATCTGAAGAGGGTGCTCATCGACGAGCGCGATATATTTCTGGCCGAAAAGATCAAGGCCGCGCCGGGCCGGCGGCTGGTGGCGGTGGTCGGGGCCGGCCATGTGGCCGGGATTCGACAACGGATCGTTGCGGACCACCGGGCGGAACTGGCCGGGCTGAACACGATCCCGCCGGTTACCGGGTACTGGAAGGTCATCGGCTGGGCGATTCCCGCCACCATTATCAGCGCGCTGTTCTTTATCGGCTGGAGCAAGGGAGGGGCCGTGGCCGGCGAGAACCTCCTCTTCTGGATTCTGGCCAACGGGATCCCCTCGGCCCTTGGCGCGCTTGTGGCGCTGGCCCATCCCTTTACCGTGGCCGGCGCCTTTGTTGCCGCGCCCCTTACCAGCCTGACCCCGGTGATCGGCGCCGGGTATGTTACCGCGTTCATTCAGGTGATGATGCGGCCGCCCCAGGTGCGGGAGTTTGAAACCGTGGCCGCGGACATGGTTACCCTGCGCGGCTGGTGGCACAACAAGTTGCTCAGGGTGTTTCTCGCCTTTCTCCTGCCCGGTTTCGGCAGCATGCTCGGCACCTGGATCGGCGGGTATGGAATATTTTCCAATATGTTCTGATGGATGAGTACTGTGAAAGGTGAAATGTAAAAAGTTAACAGTGCTTGGATGATAGAATGTTTTCCTGTGAAATCAGTTGGTTTTCATGTTTAACATTTCACGTTTTACTGGTCCCAGTTAAGGTTAAAGCCCCCGCCTTCAGGCGGGTAGATTTATCACTTCCAATGGAATCCGGTTGGAAGGGAAGAGTTTTTTTACTTCGTGCTCGTGCTCGTGAACGTGCTCGTAAACGTGACCGAGACAAGAAAAAAATAAATATGTTGCGAGCAAGCAGGATGGATTATCAAGGAGAGTCGCTCGATAAATGGACTTGTCGTTCGCCAAAGGCACTTATGTTCGTGTACGAGTACGTTCACGAGCACGAGCACGTCAAAAACGGGTCTTGGACCCGTATCCCGACTTTCAGTCGTTAAGTTAACCCACCGTCTTTAGACAGTGGTTGTTAAGTTTTTACAGCTATCCAACAACGAATACCCAACACATTTCCTGACACCTTTTCTGCCGATTTGTTACGAGGTTAATAACCAAATGAATGATCATTCCCAAAGGCCCACCTGGTCGCGCCGGCTCTACGGCGCCCTGCCCACTGTTTTTCTGCTTGTCCTGCTGGCGGTTGTTGCCGGCCTGTTCATCATGGCGCAGAACAAGGGCGAGCGGCTGGCAGCGGAGAAAAAGGCCATGGCCCGCAAGGAGCGGCCGCCGGTGAACGTGGTGGTCCAGAAGATCGTGCCGCGCCTGGTCCGGGAACGGTTGAACCTGCCGGCCATGATTGAACCCTGGGTGGACCTGCCGCTGCTGGCCGAGGTAGGCGGCATGATTCAAGAGGTGCGGGTGGATGAAGGCGACCGGGTACGGAAAGGGGATCTGCTGGCCCGGATCGACAGCCGCGATTATGAGAACAGCCTCAAGTCGATCAGGGCTGATTACCGGTTGGCAATCATTGACCGTGACCGGCTCCGTGGTCTGTTCGCCAAGGGGATTATTGCCCGGGCCAGACTGGACACTGTCGAGGCCCGGGTCAAGACCCTGGCCGCGGCAATGGCCACCGCGGCCCTGCAACTGGAGCGCTGCGCGATCATTGCTCCCATCTCCGGGGTGGTGAACACCCTGCCGGCCGAGGTCGGCCGGTTTCTGGCGGTTGGCGATCCGGTGGCCGGGATCCTGCAGATCGACCGGGTCAAGGTGGTGCTGGGCATTCCCGAGTCCGACGTGGATGCGGTGCGGAAAATCGATTGGTTCGCGGTCACCGTGGACGCGGTGAATAAAAAATTCCAGGCGCAAAAATACTTTCTCGCCGTGGCCCCTGAATCCATGGCCCAGCTCTACCGGCTGGAATTGGCCGTGGCCAACCAGGACAACGCCCTTCTTCCCGGGATGTTCGCCCGGGTGGAGGTGGTCAAGCAGTCCCTGCCCCGGGCAATTGCGATCCCGCTCTATGCGGTGATCTCCCGTGACAATAAAAACTATGTCTACCTGGACGACGGCGGCAAGGCCGTGGCCCGGGAGGTGAAGCTCGGCATCCTCGACGGCTGGCAGATCCAGGTGCGCGAGGGGTTGGTTGTCAATGACCGGGTGATCGTGGTCGGCCATCGCGAGGTGGACACCGGCCAGATGTTGAACGTGGTCCGTGTTGTCACCGATCCCCGGGAGCTTGTCCGATGATCGTCTCCGATACCGCGGTCCGCCAGCGGGTCAGCGTCATGGTCCTGGCCCTGATCATCCTGGTGATCGGGACCTACTGCTACCAGTCGCTGCCCCGGGAGAGCGACCCGGACATCACCATCCCCAACGTCTTTGTCTCCACCACCTACAAGGGGGTCTCGGCCGCGGACATCGAGACCTCGATCACCATCCATATCGAAAAAAAGCTCAAGGGGCTGGAGGGGGTGAAGAAGATCAGCTCGATCAGCGCCCAAGGGCTCTCCTCGATCAATATCGAGTTTGAAACCGATGTTAACATCGACGATGCCCTGCAAAAGGTGCGGGACCGGGTGGACGAGGCCAAGAACGACCTGCCCGCCGATCTGGAGCAGGACCCCTCGGTGTTTGAGGTCAATTTTTCCGAACGGCCGATCGTGATTTTTTCCTTGAGCGGCACCTGCGGGATCGTCCGGCTCAAGGAGATCGCCGATGATCTCAAGGATGAGATCGATACCATTCCCGGGGTGCTGGAGGCGGTGGTCACCGGCGGCCTGGAACGCGAGATCCTGGTAGAGGCATTTCCCGAGAAACTGGCCTACTACAATATCCCGATCTTCAACCTGCAGCAGGTGGTGACCAGCGAGAACCGCAACACCTCGGGCGGGGTGGTCCGGCTGGGCGACGGCCGCTACCAGATCCGGGTGCCCGGCGAGTTCAAGAGCCCGGATGAGATATACACCCTGGTGGTGGGCACCCACCAGGGTCAGCCCGTCTATCTCAAGGATGTGGCCCGGGTCAGGGACGGATTCAAGGAGGAGACCAGCCGCTCCCGGTTGAACGGCCGCGAGGCGGTCAACATCATGGTCAAGAAACGGTCCGGTGAGAATATCATCGCCATTGCCGATGCCGTCGACGATCTGCTCGACCGGCTGGAGCCCACCTGGCCCCAGGGTACCGAGATCACCAAGTTGATGGACAAGGCCAAGGATATCCGCAGGATGGTCGCGGATCTGGAGAACAATATCCTCTCGGGCCTGGTCCTGGTGGTAATTGTCCTTTTCTTTGCCCTGGGTATCCGTAACGCGGTGCTGGTCAGCATGGCGATCCCCTTTTCCATGCTGTTGTCGTTCATGGTTCTCTATGCCCTGGGCATCACCCTGAACATGGTGGTGCTTTTTTCACTGTCCCTGGCCCTGGGCATGCTGGTGGACAACGCCATTGTCATTGTTGAAAACATCTACCGTTACCTGGAGCAGGGGGTGCCGCGCATCCAGGCGGCCATGCGCGCCACCTCAGAGGTGGCCTATCCGGTGATCGGCTCCACCCTGACCACCCTGGCCGCCTTTTCGCCCATGCTGTTCTGGCCCGGGATCATGGGGGAGTTCATGGGCTACCTGCCGCTTACCCTGATCGTCACCCTCTCGTCAAGCCTGTTCGTCGCCATGGTGATCAACCCGGCCCTGGCCGCCTTTTTCATGCGGGTCAAGGGAGGCGACGGCAAGAACAAGGGCGGTTTGAGTGGAGAAGAGGTCGCCCGGGCCGGCGAGAGTCCGGTAACGATCACCGGACCGATTCTCCGCTTCTACGTCCGGCTGCTCAAGGGCGCGCTCAACCATCGACTGGTGGTTATCTCCAGTTCGTTCGCCACCCTGCTGTTGATGTTTTTCGTCTGGCAGCTGACAATCGGCCTGGAAAAACCGATTGAGTTCTTTCCCAACATCGAACCCAAGTCGATGTACGTCAACATCGAGACCCCGGAGGGCGCCGGGCTCGACTATGTGGACCGGTTGGTCCGGGAGACGGAACTGGCGGTCATCGGCGTCGGCCACGACCATGATTATGATGTTGCCTATCTGCCCAAGGAACATAAAAAGAAAGACGGCGCCACCTTTACCGGGCCCAGCGACCTGGACAACGTGGAGTATATCTACGCCAAGGCGGTGATCGCCTCCGGTCCGGGGAGTCGTTTCGATGCCAATGCCCCCAACCATGTGGGTATTCAGTTCATCGACCTTGAGGACCGGATCACCCCGTCGTCCGAGACCCTGGAGGAGATCCGCCAACGGGTCAAGGATATCCCCGGCGGCAAGATCACCGTGGCCGAGCAGGCCGAGGGCCCGCCCACCGGCGCGCCCATCAATATCGAGATCGCCGGTGCTAATTTTCAGGTCCTGGGCCGGCTGGCCAGGTCGATCCGGGCGATCATCGGTAATGTGCCCTTTGTCGAGGACATCCAGGACGATTTTGTCGAAGGCACCCCCACGGTGCGGATCCGGGTGGACCGGCAGAAGGCGGCCCTGTTCGGCCTGACCACCGATAATATCGGCGCCGCCTTAAAGACCGCTTATAACGGCCAGGATGTCTCCACTTTTCGCGAGGGCGGCGAGGACTATGACATCACGGTCCAGCTCCCGGACCGCGAGCGACGGGTCATCGACGTGTTGCGGGAGCTGCTGCTGCCCACCCCCTCCGGCAAACTGGTGCCGCTGTCTACCCTGGCCACGGTGGACTATACCGGCTCAATTGGTGATATCGTCCGCATTGACCATGAGCGGGTGGTCACGGTCAAGGCCAATGTGGATGAGACCAAGGTGCCGGGCCCGGTGGCCCGGGCCATGGCTGAGGAGCTTTTGCGGGAGTTCCCCCTGCCGCCCGGCTATCGGATCACCTTTACCGGCGAACTGGAGTTTCAGCAGGAGTCCGAGGATTTTCTGAGCAAGGCTTTTATAATAGCCCTGTTCCTTATTTTCCTTATCCTGGTCACCCAGTTCAACTCGATATCCCAGCCCTTTATCATCATGACCTCGGTGATTCTTTCCCTGGGCGGCGTCTTTCTCGGCTTGACCGTTATCAAGTCGCCGTTCGGGATCATCATGACCGGGGTAGGGGTCATTTCACTGGCCGGGGTGGTGGTCAATAACGGAATCGTGCTCATCGACTATACCAACAAGCTGCGTCAGCGGGGCCTGGCGCTCCGGGAGGCGGTCGTCGCTGCCGGCGCCACCCGGCTGCGGCCGGTGGTCTTGACCGCCATCACCACCATCCTGGGGTTGATTCCCATGGTGACCGGGGTCTCCTTTGACTTTCACCAGGGGACCATCTCCTGGGTGAGCGAGTCCAGCCAGTGGTGGCGGAGCATGGCCATTGTGGTCATCTTCGGTTTGATGATCGCCACCTTTCTCACCCTGGTGGTAACCCCCACCCTGTATGCCTCGTTTGTCGAGGGCGGGCAACGGCTGAACAATTTCGCGGCCCGGCTGCAGCGGCTCTACTGGCGGCCCTATGAATGGCTGGCTCGGGAATCAGGGGACAGGGGACAGGGGACAGAGGACGGATGACGGAGGACGGAGGACGGAGGACCCTCCTTCGCCTGATGGCTACGGCGGGCAAGCAGAAAAGATATGGAGCGATGATCGTGGCCCGGAATATAATATTCCCTGCACCCTGCACCCTGCACCCTGCACCCTGCACCCTGCACCCTGACTCGCACCAAGCACCAAGCACCAAGCACCAAGAACCAAGCACCAAGAACCCTTTACCCCAAGGAATGATAGTGAATAACGATACCATCCAAGAAAACCTTACCGGCAAGCAGGTCCGGTTCCTGCGCGGGCTCGGCCATCATCTCACCCCCAAGGTCACCATCGGCCGGGAGGGGATCACCGCCACCCTGGTGGCCGCGGCCCGGGCGGTGCTCACCCGCCATGAGTTGATCAAGGTCAAGGTCGGCAACAACTGCGAACTGGAGCGGAAGGAGGCAGCGGAACTGCTGGCCGAAAAGAGCGGCGCCGCCCTGGTTCAGGTCCTGGGCAGGACCTTTCTGCTTTACCGCGCCAACCCGGACCGGGAAAAGGATGAGCGGATCGTGTTGCCTTAAGGAACGGGTTGAAGGGTTGAGTAATAATAATCGAATAGCGATCAAGGAATGACGAGTGACGAAGGGAAACAAAAATTCGTAATTCAGGACTCGACTGTTCGATATTCGATTGTTATAAGGAGATGTCGCAGGCTCGAAACACCTCAGAAGCAGTGCCTGGATAAAAGAAGAAGGGCCGTTGGCCAGCCTCTGTTTTGCAGATAAGAGAAGGGGATATGAATAAAAAACTGCATGTTATCATTGCCGGCGAGTCGGGCCGGTCCCGGGCTTTGGCATTGTCCGTCCCGCGGCTGAAATTTGCGGCCGGGCTGGCCTGCCTGGTCCTGACCCTGCTTACGGTGATGAGCATTTTCGGGGTCAGGCTCTATTCCCGCAACCTTGAACTCAGCGCAACAATGGCGGACCTGGAAACAGCGCTTGCCGGGGCTCATGTCACGACCAGCGATCTGGAGGAACAGGTCGCGGGCCTCCGGCGGGAGAAGGAGGTTCTGCTGGAGAATGCGGTGGGGGAGTTGAATGAAAAGAGCCGGCTCATCGAGTCGATCCTGAGCACCGTGGGGGTGGATGTCAGGGAAAAGGAAAGCCGGAGCAATGCCGGCGGTCCCTTCACCGCCCTGTCCGGCAGCAGTTCCGGGGACCTGATCTTCAAGGTTGACCGGTATCTGGAGACCATCCAGTATATCCCCCTGGGCGCACCGGTTCCCGGGGTGGTCACCTCCAAGTACGGCCGCCGCCTGGACCCGCTCAACAACAAGCCCGCCTTTCACAACGGGGTGGACATCCGCGGCCGCCGGGGGACCGGGGTCAAGGCCACGGCCGACGGCAAGGTCTTTCGGAGCGGCTATGACCAGGGTTATGGCTGGTTTGTGATCCTTGAGCATGGCAACGGGTTCAGGACCATGTTCGGCCATCTGAAAAAGGTCCTGGTCAAATCGGGCCGGCAGGTCTCCCGGGGCCAGGTCATCGGCCTGCTCGGCAGCAGCGGCCGAAGCACCGGCCCGCATGTCCACTATGAGGTCCATTTTCAGGACAAACTGGTGAACCCGGCCAAGTTCATGCGGATCGCCAGGTATCTTGATGCGAATCAACAACCACCGTCTGAAGGCGGTGGGTTGAATTAACATGGGATACGGGTCAAAGACCCGTTTTTGACGTGCTCGTGCTCGAAAAAAATCAAGGGAGTCCAGGATGAAATTGTTCGGGGGAAAGAAGAAAGACAAGGCCCGCTCCGGTACCAACAACAGCGGGGCCATTACCACTATTCTCGACCAGGAGACCCTGATTGCCGGTGACCTGACCTTTAAGGGCAAGGCCCGGCTGGACGGCCGGATTGAGGGCAACATCAAGGGCGACTACCTGATAGTCAGCGACTCGGCCAGTGTCTGCGGGGATATTGAGGCCGAAACCGTGGTCTGTTACGGCCGGATTGACGGCAATGTCCGTGCTGAAAAGATTCAGGCCATGGCTACCGCGGCCATCAACGGCAGCCTGGAGGCCAAGGACCTGGCCGTGGAGTCCGGGGCCCGGCTCAGCGGCGAGATCAAACCCCATTCCCAGGAACTGCGTCTGGTGGAAGGCCTGGTCCAGGCCCGGAACGAGGGCTGAATTAATTCGTTTGAACCGTTTGAGCGTTCAAACCGTTTAAGCGTTGATCAGCCAGGACCCACACAGACAAGCACGGAAGGTTTTTTTTGTGCTGCCGTGGGGGGGCCTGTAAAATCTTCACTGCTCATTGCACCCTGCACCATCGTTCAAACGTAAGCGCTCACAGGGCACCGAATCTGCTTCGTTATCGGCCTCCTCGCATACTGATGTATAGCTCACAGGCCGATGCCTTGCATCTCCGGCACCCTGCAAGCGCTTACCAGGCGGGAGGCAACCCGGAGTCCGGCGGGGCTTACCCTGTGAGTGGTTACGTTCAAACAGCTCAAACGGTTTGAACGATTTCTTCACCGGTCAGCCAGATACGCTGCCGGTGGCAGAACCACAACCCCCTCCACGATCTTGTCATAATACCTGCCAAAGTGTTGTACGTCGCCTGTTATCAGGTGGGTGGCCCGGGCATGGATTGCGGCCAGCAGAATCGGTCTGTCCTTTTCGGGTAAGGAGATATCAGGCGGCAGGTCGTGATTCAGGGGCTGGACGGTGATGATCGTAACCTCGGTGATCAGGCTTGACAGCCGTTTCCGTTGCCCGCGGCCTGGCAGGTTACGGCGTGCTTCTTCCAAGGCATAAGCCGAGGTTACAAGCTCGGTATCATTTAACTGCCATAGACGGGTAACTCCGGCACCTTCTCGGTAGGCCGCGGAAAAGAGGATGTTGGCGTCCAGGAAAAGCCGGTCCACGGATCATGCCCCCGGCGGCTTGATATGCGGTATTTTCTCGGGATTCAGTCCCATCTTGCGCACTTCTTCCACTACCTGCGCATAATCGGTCTCATCCGTGGCATTTGAAAGAAGGAATTCAGCCTTGCGCTCAGGAGAATAGATCTCCAGCGGCACCGCCATCGCCGGACGAAGGAGGACGCCACCCTCACGTTCTTCCGCAATAACCAGCGCCCCTTCCTCAAGGCCCAGTCGTTTCCGGATTCGGGCCGGAATCACAACCGTTCCCCGTTTCCCGATGCTGCACGTTGCCTGATCTGTCATTGTTACACCTCTTGCCATTGCCAAATATCAGAAAGTAAGAATGTCATTCTTTCATAATAGTCCGATATGCATGAAAGTCAAGGTTGGTGATGACAGTGGATAGGGAGTGTTGCGATGCGCAACGAGTGCTGAGATAGCAATGAGCAGACAATTCAAAACTCAACATTTAAAACTCAAAACTATCCTTTGCACCCTGCACTCTGCACCCTCGTTTAAACGGTTCAAACTGTTCAAACGGTTTGAACTGTTTTTTCCCCCGGCGGCCTGGTCTTCCAGCGCTTATGCATCCAGAAATACTGTTCCGGATAGGCGCGGATGATCTTTTCCAGCATCGTGGTATAGCGCTGGGTGAGCGACTGGGCCGTGTCCTCATCATACACCGGCACCTCCCGGATAATGCTGCGGAAACGGCCCGGGCCGGTGCGGACCAGGGCCGCCACAAAGAGCGGGGCCTTGAACCTGAGGGCCAGCAGGGCCGCGCCCGGCGGGGTTGAGGCGGCCCGGCCGAAAAAGTCGACGAATACCCCTTGCTCACCACTATTCTGGTCCGAGACCAGGCCGACGATATGCCCCCTTTTAATGGCATAGACCACCGGCTTAAGCGAGTCCTCGCTGCTGTTCACTATCGTAATCCCCAGGCCCGCGCGGTTCCTGTTCACCATTGCGTCCACATAGGGATTGGACAACCGGGCCGTGACCACCGTGGCCGGGACCCCGTGGGAGGCCAGGGCCGCGGCCGCCAGTTCCCAGCTGCCGAGGTGGCCGGATACCACCACCAGCCCTTGACCCTGCTCGGTATACCTCTTGGCCTGCTCAATGTCTGAAAACTCGGTCATTGCCCGGATCCGTGATTTCAGTCTGGGCAGGAGCAACAGCTCGACAAGGTTCATGCCGATATGGAAGTAGGAGTCACGGCAGATCCTTGCCAGTTGCCGCGGCCCCAGCTCAGTGCCGAAGGCCTGGGCCAGGTTGGCCATTGCCACCTTTCGCCGGATCCGCGGGACGTGATAGACAAAGCGGGTGAAAATCCTGAAGAGAAAACAGACCAGGCCATGGGGAAGCAGGCCGAGGACAACACCGAACCCCTTGAGCAGGGCGTATTCGGTCAGGTGGGAAATTTTTTTAATTGAGATCGGCATTTGATATGGACAAAAAACAATCCCCCGCAGGTTGCCCTGCAGGGGATTGCCAAACTACCTTGCTGGTACTTACAGCAGGTTGTACACAGTCTAGAACTTCATGGTCAGGCTGTTGGTGACCAGGGTGATATCATTGGGAGTACCCATGCCCTTGACAAAGTCGCCAACGGCCCAGTAGCCCAGGTGCAGGTCATAGGTCAGGTTGTCGAGCAGCTTGTAGGAAGCGCCCACGTTGTATTCCCAGCCGTAATCGTCAGACTGGCCGGCCGCCATGGTGTCCATGTTATCAGCATTACCAGTACCGATGGCGCCATGCAGGGTCAACTGCGGGGTAACAGCCACGTCGACAAAAGCGCCAAAGGCCTGAAGACCTGCTGCCTGCAATACTGCGGGGGTGCGGACGCTGTCGCCGTTGAACACACCCATGTCAGGGCCGGTGATGATGTACAGCGGCTGCCAGTTAAAGCCGGTGCCGTTGCCGCCCAGGGCCGCGGTGGTATCGGTGCCACTATCCTCGCCAGTGGCAAAGAAGTAGACCGCGCCGGCGGTGACGTTGTCGGCAACCTGGCCGGAAACCAGGGCCATGCCGGCCCAGGTGTCCATGCTGGTGGTGGCAGTGGCATCGCCAAAGGAATGCGCCAGTTCACCAAGGAGATTTACCGCGCCAACGGTTGCCGAGGCGTTGAACCACAGATTCTGGCCGTCGAGCCCGGTTGCGCCGTTACGCACGTGAAAGTAGGCCATGTCGAATTTACCCATATCAGCCTTGTAGCCGATGCCGGCGTAGTAGGCGTCCGTATCCTGGTCAACCGTTGCACCGGTACCGGCCACGCCGCCGTCCGCCTCTACCATCTTCTGGGTGAAGAACAGCAGGCTTACCGGAGAATCGCCCAGGAAGTTGGGCCACCACATCAGCCGGTGACCAGCGCCAGCGTTGTTCAGGTAGGGGCTGCCCCAGGCGCCCGCCGGGGTGGTACCCATGCGGATCTTGCCGATCGGCGACATGTACTCCATGTAGATCTTGTTGGCGGTGATGTTGTTGGTGGTCATGCTGTTGCCCCACATACCCGCCGTGTTGGCAACGCCATTGGAGGTGGAGACCAACCGGACATCGGCCATCACCTTGATGTGATCGTTGACGGTCAGGGTCGGATAGATCCGGAAGTCATGCTGCCACCAGGAGTTGGTGCCTTCGCTGTTGTTGGTAACAAACGCCACGCCGCCAGCGGTGGTGGAGGCATCGCTGAGCATCTTGCCCTCAAGTTTGTAATAACCTTTTACGGACAGGTCCAGGGCCGAGGCAGTGGATGCCACGCCCGCGATCAGGCCCAGGGCCGCTACGGTCGCTAATACTTTTTTCATCTCTTCATCTCCTTGAACTTCTAAGATTCAATTTTGCGTGTTTTTTTTCACATCAAACACGCTGCCGTTTTCCCCTGCATCGAAACAGCCGACATGCAGAGGGGTTGCCTAATTCCATCACCCCCTTTATCTCAGGTGGTGGCCCCGCAACGTTGTTCCCCCAAGCGTTCCGGGTCCTTTAAATAGAATTAAGAAAATTGTGGTTTGAATACCGCTGTTTTGCAAAAAGGTCAAGGTTTTTTATCGTCAGGCGCAACATCCAGTTGATAGAACAGAATGGTGCTCCTGCCGCTGGCCAGGTAATCCAGCCAGCCGCTGCCGATGCCGGCGCCGACAAACAACTCGTATCTGTCCGGACTGTCCGGGTCAACCAGGAGCTGATAATCGGCAATATAGCCGCTGATTTTCCTGGTACGCCATAACTCGCTCAACCCCATGCCGTTCCAGGTCAGGCAGTAGATCTCGCCGCTGGGATAGTTTTTCAGGTTTCTGAAGGCCCGGGTGGCGGTTTCAGAATTTCGGTTGACAATAACATCAACCCGGCCGTCCTGGTTCATGTCCCTGACAATGATCCGGCTGGGAAGGTAGACGCGCTCGTTGGAACCACCCGGCCGGGTGTCGTTGTCCTCCAGGTCCTGACCGATATAGCGGGTGGTGCCGCCGAAATACTCGTCGCTCTTCCACAGCGTCCTGCCGTTCGGTTCCAGCACCCGCAGCCGGTCCTTCTGATCAATGGTGATGATTTCGGCCCGGCCGTCTTCATTAAGGTCGGCCAGGGCAAAGTCAAACAGGTTGATTGTGCCCGGGAGCCGGAGTTTCCGGACGATCTGCAGCTTTGCGCCGGTCTGCAGCTCGTAGATGCCCGGCTCGAGCGCGGAACCCTGGCCGGCCCGCTGGCCGATCAGGATCGTCCGGCCGTTATCCAGGAGCAGGGTGCGGAGATACCAGGGCGCCTTGGTAAAAATATAGTCGAATTTTTGCCCGTTCCACTCCAGGCCGAATGAACGCGGTTTTTTTTCATCGGCAGCGCTGACATAGATCTCGGCCCGGCCGTTGTTGTTCAGGTCAGCCACGCTCACCCCGTGGATGGAATATTCTTTACTCTTTATCGCGACCCGGCCGATCTCCTTCAGCTTATTGTTGATCCGGTGATAGATGTATACCCGTTCCTGGTCGGCCATGACGATATCCGCAACCGAATCGCCGTCCACATCCCCCACATCCATGTCCTGGATTCTCATGGAGATGTTCTGGCTTTTACTGAACCCGGCCCGGCCGGTGATCCCCGTGGGCCGGATGATGTTGGAACCCATGTTGCCGGCAGATGGGTACATGAAGGCCCGGTCCGGATGGGCGGTTTGGAACGAGGAAAGCTCAGAGGGGGCCGCGGCCCCGGCTACGGCCCCGGGCCGGGTCTTGCCGAACACCTTTTCACTGATATCCCAGGCCATATGGTTGATGGCCGGCAGCACATCGTTTTCAGTGGGCGCGGTGGCGTAAAAGGTCTGCAAGGCCGAATCGCCGGCCATTGGGATGATCCTGGCGTCCAGACTCATGCTGCTGCCCAGGGCGGTGAGACTGCCGGCCACCAGGTAATCGGCCCCCAGACCGCGGCCCAGTTCCTTGAGAGACGCGACTGATGCGGCTCCGGGGTCGGAGATGTTGCCGCGGCCCAGGGCCGCGGTCACCAGATCGTTGCTGACGATTCTGGCGCCGACATTGGCGGAGAGCCGGGTGGCGAGCATGTCCCGGATACCGTTCTGCAGATAACCCATGTCCCTGGCCGCGTTTACCTTGAAGGGGAACAGGGCGATGGAAATTTTTACGGGCGAAGCGGCACCTGGCTCGGCCGCAACGGCTGACCGGTCCTGTCCGTCGATGAGCCCGACGAGCAACAGAATGAAAAAACAGGAAAAAATACGTTTGCCGAAAGTTGATAAGTTTGTCATTAACGTACCTGTAGATGCGTATTCAGCATTGAACTGCAATAATCGAATGACGAACATCCGATTATTGCCTTTACCCCATATGCACACTCTTCTACCCTGATCGGTCAAGGAGGGGCAAGGTTTTTTTATCCCTTCAGTTTCCTCCTGATCATCTGCAGGTCCTCCCAGCTTGCCCTTTTCATTTCGGGATTTACGAGCAGAAACCCGGGATGAAAGGTCGGCATAACCGGGAGCGGATCAGCGTCCGGGTGGAGACGAAGCTGGTGGAAGCGGCCCCGCTGCCTGATCAGCGGCTGGTCCGACCCGGTCAGGGCCCGGGCCGCCAGCGGGCCCATAGGGCAGACGATCCTAGGGGCAACGGCCTCGATCTGCTGCCAGAGAAAGGGCCGGCAGGTATTGATCTCCTCTGCCCCGGGACCGCCGGCGGCGGCGGGCGATGCGCATTTGACCAGGCAGGCGAGGTATACCTGGTCCCGGGTCAATTGAATGGCATTGAGCATCCTGTCGAGCAGTTCGCCGGGTTCGCCGCTGAACAGGAGGCCGGTCCGGTCCTCTTCCGGGCTCGGCGAATCAGCCACCAGAAAAAGGAGGGCTCCGGGCTGTCCCGCGCCGAACACGATATTGCTCCGATGTTCCTGGAGTCGACACCGCCGGCAGTCCTTGAGTTCCGCCCGGATCCCGGCAAGCGATGTTGCGGCATTGGCCCTTGCCCGGGACGGAGAACCGTGGGAACCGTGGGTCGGCGGGGCGGGTCCGGCGGGGGCTGCGCGGCCCGGCCGATCGGGATCTTTCGGGGTCAGAAAATTAACCAGCTTGTCGGTCCGGGGATAGCTGGTGATTCCCAGAAAGCGATGATACTCGAGCAGTTGCCGTACTTCCCGGAGAAGGTCTGTGGGGTTACTGGGCATGGACGAGTACACGGTTCGGCGATTGGGGCATCTTGTACATTCATCTCCTTTTAACAATCGAATATCGAACAGTCGAGTCCCGAATTACGAATTTTTGTTTCCCTTCGTCACTCGTCATTCCTTGATCGTTATTCGATTATTATTACTCAAAGGCTCCTAGGAAATCACTTATCCTTGCCGAAGTCGTAGACAACTTCGTCCTTCTTAAGCAGGCCGAACTGCTTACGGCCCACCTCTTCGAGATAGGCGGGGTCGTTTTCAATGCGGTTGATTTCTTCCGCAAGCGCCTTGTTTTCCCGTTCAAGCCGGGCGTTGTCGTTTTGGATCGCCGCCAGGTTTTTCCGGGCATGATAATATGTTAAGGTGCTGTGCGACGGCGCAAAGAGAATCCAGCCGGCCAGCAGCAGGGCCAGCAGAATGGAGCAGATGAGCAGAATTTTTTTTTGTGTCGGCGAATAGGGAAACACGAGTATTTTTTCCGTTGAACCGTTGAACCGTTGAACCGTTGAATCGTTGAACCGTTGAATCGTTGAATCGTTGAACCGTGATGGTCTCGTAGGTAAGAGAACCATGTGAGACTCCGAAAAGTCTGATTTTACCGCAGAGAGCGCAGAGGTCACAGAGTTAAATATGATAAACTTGTAAAAAACCCAAACGCTTCAATTGCCACTGAGTTAAATCAACAAGTTACAAGACGAATCACGTCCGTCGAGCAGGTTGTTGCGAGACCGACAATTATTTAAAATAATAAAAGTTCCTCTGCGGTCTCTGCGTACTCTGCGGTAAACATAATAGTTTTTACGGATGCATCAGCAACTATGATCCGTCTCTTGCTCGGATGAAAACTACCATAAAATAAGGATGAACTGCAAATGGCTGACGAGTTCCCGTTCATCTATCTGGTCAGCGCCTGCATGGTTGGCCTGCGTACCAGGTATGATGGACAGACCAGGCCGAGCCCGGCGTGTCGACGCGCGATTGGAAGCAACATCTGGATCCCGGTTTGTCCTGAACAACTCGGCGGGCTGCCGACTCCCCGGCCGGCTGCGGATATTATCGGCGGGACCGGCGAGGAGGTCCTGGCCGGCCGGGCCCGGGTGGTGACCCGGCAGGGCACGGATGTAACCGGTTTTTTTATAGCTGGCGCCGAGCAGGTCCTGGCCATTGCCCGGGCCCAGCCGGTGGCCGCGGTATTTCTTAAAAGCAGGAGCCCGTCCTGCGGCGTTTCTCCGCTGCCAGGGGTAACCGCGGCCCTGCTCCTGGCCCATGGTTTTGAAGTGCGGGAGTTTTGATGGCTTCGTAACAACTGAATTTTTACCGCTGAGTACGCAGAGGCCGCAGAGAAAGTTGTATTGTTTTAAATAATTAGCCCTGCGTCCTCTGCGCTCTCTGCGGTGAATTCAGGCTTTTCGGAGTCTCATTTCATTCGCTTACCTGCGAGTTCATCATATTTTAGTGAACCGCAGGATCAGGATGCCCAGTTCGTAGAGCAGATAAAGCGGGCCGCCCATCAACAACATGTTTATCACATCCGGGGTCGGGGTGAGCAGGGCCGAGACAACGCTGATCACCAGCACTGCATAGCGGCGATATTTTTCAAAGGTCCGGCGTTGGCAGATCCCGACCTTGGCGCTGAATACCATAATGATGGGCAGCTCAAAGATGGTACCAAAGGCGAGAATGAACATGGCGACAAAGGTGACGAACTTGCTGACCGAGATCAGCGGTTGCAGCTGCACGGTCTGGAACCCCAGAAGAAATTTGATCCCCAGCGGCAGGGTGATGAAATAACAGAACCCGGCCCCGGCATAGAACAACAGGCAGGTGGATAGAACGAACCAGTTGCGGGCGCTGGTCGACAGGGCAAAGGATTTGCCCGCCGCCTTCCAGATGCTGTAGAGGATGGCCGGCATCAGCACGAACAGGGTGGTAAGCAGGGAGAGCTTGACATGGGCGAGAAAGGGCTCGGCCACGGTAAAAAAGGCCAGTTTCTGGTCCAGCCGCTGCTGGATCAGCGCCAGCAGGGCCGGTGACAGGAAATAGACGCCAATGGTCCCGAGGATGATCAGCAGGCCCAGGAGACGAATGGCCTTCCTGAGTTCGCTCAGGGTGGAGATGAGTTGGCTGGCAACGGTCACGGTTTTTACTGTAAAATGTGAAAGGTGAAAGGCGAAATGTCAAAAAAAGATACAGAACCATGGGGTGATCCGGTTGTCAATCGCTTTTCCGCCGTTGACGAAAACGGCAAGGAAGGGTACATCTCATCGGAATCCGTCGGCGGAGTTCTCTGTCACTGAGCGGTTTGTTCAAAAGTCATTGGCGATGCATCCGTAAAAACTATTATGTTTACCGCAGAGTACGCAGAGGACGCAAAGAAAACATATTATTTAAAAACAATAAGCTCTGTGTTCTCTGCGCTCTCTGCGCTTATCTGCGAGTCCGTTATTGGTAATTTTTTGATAAGGATTGTCCATCATGCTTGAGTTGCGGTTTATTCGGGAAAATCTTTCCCTGGTAAAGGAAAAGATCGGCTTGCGGGGCATGACCAGTTCCCGCATCGAGCAATTCGAGGAAATTGATCAAAAGCGGCTGGGGTTGCTTGCCGAGGTGGAAGGGCTCCGGAACCGGCGCAACACGGTATCCGCGGAGATCGCCCAAATGAAAAAGGCGGGCCAAGACGCCCTGGGACCGATCAAGGAGATGCGGGAGGTCGGCGGTCGGATCAAGGAGTTGGAAAAAGAGTTGGCCGTTATAGAGGAGCAGCTCCAGGAGATCGTGATGGGGATTCCCAACCTCTGTCACGACAGCGTGCCCCCTGGCGCGGATGATACCGACAACCGGGAGATCAAGCAGTGGGGAGAAGTGCCCGGGTTTACCTTCACCCCCAAACCCCATTGGCAACTCGGCGTGGACCTGGATATCCTTGATTTCGAGCGGGCCGCCAAGCTGTCCGGGGCCCGGTTCGCCCTGCTCAAGGGGCTTGCCGCCCGGCTGGAGCGGGCGCTGATCAACTTCATGGTCGATCTCCACACCCAGAAGCACGGCTACCAGGAGGTGCTGCCCCCTTTTCTGGTGAACTCCGCCTCCATGACCGCCACCGGCCAGTTGCCCAAGTTCGAGGAGGATCTGTTCAAGGTCCGGGACTGGGACCTCTACCTGATTCCCACCGCCGAGGTGCCGGTGACCAATATCCACCGGGACGAGACCATGGCCGAAGCGGACCTGCCCCGCAAATATGTGGCCTATACCCCCTGTTTCCGCTCCGAGGCCGGCTCCTACGGCAAGGACACCCGGGGCCTTATCCGGCAGCACCAGTTCGACAAGGTGGAGTTGGTCAAGTTCACCACCCCCGAGACCTCGGACGCTGAACTGGAAGGGCTGCTGGCCGATGCCGAGGAGGTGCTGCAACTACTCAAGCTGCCCTACCGGGTGGTGGTCCTGTGCAGCGGCGATCTCGGTTTTTCCGCGACCAGGACCTATGATATCGAGGTCTGGATGCCGGCCCAGAACAAGTATCGCGAGATCTCCTCCTGCAGCAGTTTCACCGATTTTCAGGCCCGCCGCGGCGGGATCCGCTACCGGCCCGCAGGGAAAAAGAAGAGCCGCCTGGTACACACCCTGAACGGTAGCGGCCTGGCCGTGGGCCGCACCCTGGCCGCTATTCTCGAGAACTTTCAGCAGGCCGACGGCACAATAACCCTGCCCGAGGTGCTGGCCCCCTATTTTGAGAAGCGGTTTTAAGGATACGGGTGCGGAGGATTAACCGGATTGGTTGCACCCCGTTGAACTGCTACGACTTATGAATCCGGCGCGAGTTCCCCCAGGGCCTCTCTCAACGGGGCAAGGAACTCGTCATAGTTGCGCCACCGGTTTACCGAGCGGGAGTAGAGGGGCTCGCGCACCTGCCAGATGCTGGCCGACTCGACGGAACGGCGGGTCCGGTGAAACGACAGGCAGCGCTCGTCCCATTCAAGTCCAAGGAATTGGAGCATCTCCCGGGTCTTTTCTTCCTGAGCCCTGATCAACTCCTCATACCGGATTTCAAAAATATCCAGCGACAGCACCCGCTGCCAGTGCGCCATCAATCGGACATACTGGCAATAATACTCGCCCAGGCTGGTCAGGTCGTAGGTGTGCTGGTTGCCCGTCTGGAAACTCTGGAAATACATCGACAAACAGCAGTCCAAGGGATGGCGCTGGCAATGGATTATCCGGGACCTGGGGAAGAGGATGTTTATCAGCCCCAGGTGGAGGAAGTTGTAAGGCATCTTGTCAGTGATCCGTAACGGGGTGTCCCCGGCCTTTTCCCTGATGAACTCAAGGTAGCCCCGGGCTGCGTCCTGGGTCTCTTCACGGTCCAGGGTGACGATGTTTTCAGGGTATCCGAGGTCTCCCTCCTGACCGGTTGACCAGCTATCGGCTATTTGCTGGATCTTGCTTAATTCCCCGGCCCCTTGGGCCCGGGGATGGCTGGCTATGATCTGCTCCACCAGGGTGGTGCCGGAACGGGGCATGCCGATAATGAATACCGGCAGCTCCGAATCACAGCCAAGGGGCTTGAGCCGCTCAATCAGTTCCGGTGTAAAGATGGAAATGGTCTTCTCGATCGAGTCGTAGAACTCCTCCTTGTCCCAGGGAGATATGGAGTGCTTAATCTGATTGCCCTGACGGAAATGTCCAAAGGCCTCCTGGTAGAGACCGCAGTCATCGTAGATTTTTCCCAGGGCAAAATGGAGTGACCCTGCTTCGTTTTCCGGCAGATTACTCCGTTTGAGGAGCTTTCTCGCCCTGACCGCATCTTCATGATCAGGGGAGTCATACCTTCTGGACATGGCGAGACTGTAAATCGCGGCGCCGTTATCCGGTTGTACTTCCAGGGCCTTTGAATAATGGCTGAAAGCCTGTTCCTGTTTTCCGATCTGGGCATAGAGTTTGCCCAGGTAGATATACACCGACGCATCGTCCGGCATGAGTTGCAATGCCTTTTGATAGCAGGCAATGGCCTGGTCGGCCTTGCCGATTTCCTCACAGGCCAGGCCCATATTCCTATGAGCAAAGGCGTAGTCCGGCTTGAGTTGCACCGCCTTGTGGAAATGTTCGATTGCCGCGGCGTTTTTCCCCTGTTCCATAAGCAGGGTGCCGAGGTTGAGATATGTTTCCGGGCTGCCGGGCCGCAGGCCCAGGGCCTTTTGATGGCAGGCGAACGCCTCTTCCAGTCGCCCCAGTTTCTGCAGACCGTTTGCCTTGTTGTTGAGCACCTCGTAGAATTCGGGCTCAAGCGCCAGGGCCCGGTCAAAACAGGCGACCGCGTCTTCGTCCCTGTCAAGGTCCCGCAGGACAATCCCCAGGTTGCTGTGGTATACCGGCTGATCCGGGTTGATCTCTATCGCCCTCTCGATCAACTCCCGGGCTCGGTCGTTATTCCCCTTCTCATGGGCGATCATCCCCAGCATGAGCAGAGCGTGGTCGTTGTCCGGAACCCGGCTCAAGACGAGCTTATACAATTTCTCTGCTTTTTCGGCCTGGCCCGCCCGCAGATACTGATCCGCCATGGCCAGTTCCTGATACAGCGCGGCACCGGTGACCGGTCTGTCGGCGGGCGCGGACCGTGGCCGCGATTTCTGTCTGGCTGCCAGCTTTTTTCTTTTCAGTTTTCTAAGACCCATTGTTGAAATACCGTTGTGAACAGTGAAATGTGAACAGTGAAATGTGAACAGTGAAAAGTGAAAAGTGAACAGTGAACAGTGAAAAGTGAAAAGGGAAAAGGGAAAAGTGAAAAGGGAGTGTTGAGCAATGAGCAACGAGTGCTGAGCAATGAGCAAGCAATTCAAAACTCAAAATTATCCCTTGAGCCTTGAGCCCTGTGCCACGCTTTTTTTCACTTTTTACATTTCACATTTCACTTTTTACAGTTAACCATTATTTGTCATTTGCCAACGCCAACTCCAGCAACCGGTCCAGCAGGGCCGGGAAGGAAAGGCCGGCCGCGGCCGCGGCCTGGGGCAGCAGGCTGGTGGGAGTCATCCCGGGGATGGTGTTGGTCTCCAGGATGAAAATTTCCTGGTCATCGCTGATGATCATGTCGGTCCGGCTGTAGCCCCCGAGCTGCAGGGCCCGGTGGGCAACCAGCGCGCACTCCTGGGCCCGGCCGGTCATTTCCGGGTCCAGCTCGGCCGGGCAGATCTCCCGGGTGGCGCCGGGCCGGTACTTGGCCTCGTAATCGAAAAAGGCATATTTCTTATCCGGAATGATCTCCACGATCGGCAGCGCGGTCAGTTCATTATTCCCCAGGATTGCGCCGGTGATCTCCCGGCCGCGGATATATTGTTCCACCATTACCCGGCAGTCGAACTCCAGGGCCTGCTCGATACCCGCGGCCAGGTCCCGGTCCGAACCGGCGATGCTCATGCCCACGCTTGAGCCCTGGCGGGAGGGCTTGATGATCAGCGGCAGGCCGAGTTGCTTGATGATCCGGCCCAGGTCCACGGGCGTGTGCCGGGAGACCATGACCCAGTCCGGCACGGTCAGCCCGTGTCCGCGATAGAGGGTCTTGGCCAGGTTCTTGTCCATGGCAACAGCGCTGCCCAGCACCCCGGAACCCTGAAAGGGAAGCCCCAGCATCTCCAGGAACCCCTGCATGGTGCCGTCCTCGCCAAAGAGGCCGTGCAGGAGAATAAATGCCGCATCCAGGCCCGGGGCCTCGGCTGCCAGTTTTTGTAGGTCCATGGCCGGATCGTAGCGGCTGACCTCGTATTTGTCCGGATCAAGGGCCCGGGCAACCTCGGCCGCGCCCTTGAGGGAGACCTCGCGTTCAGCGGATTTGCCGCCGGCCAGCAGGGCGATGCGCAGCTTTTTCGAAGACACGTTTGCTTCCTGTAAATAATAGTTCAACGTTCAAACGGCTCAAACCGTTCAAACCGTTCAAACCCGAGTAGTGAAACCGCAAGGGGCTTGTGTCGACAGACTGAGCTGTATATACTGTTTTTCCTTGTAGAATGTAAAGTGATTTGCCGGGCTGGAGCCCAGGGAAAAAAGGGGCCGGATGCGGAGATCCGCACCGGGGTGGACCATGGAATCGGGAATCAGGAAAAAACTCGCAACGATCGTCGGCCAGCGGCATCTGACCTTCGCACCAGAGGACATTGTCTGCTATGCCTATGATTCCACCGGCCTGGAGTATCCGCCTGCTGCCGTGGCCTTTCCCGGCACAACCGCTGAGGTGGCCGCCATCATGCGGTTGGCCTCCGAGGCGCGCTTTCCGGTGGTGCCGCGCGGCGCCGGCACCGGGATGAGCGGCGGCTCCCTGGCAGTGGCCGGCGGTCTGGTTCTGGCCATGAGCCGTTTTAACCGGATACTGGAGATCGATCCTGAAAACCGGGTGGCAACGGTGGAGCCCGGGGTGATCACCGGCGAGTTTCAGAACGCGGTAAAAAAGCAAGGGCTCTATTACCCGCCTGATCCGGCCAGCCTCAACTTCTGTTCCATGGGCGGCAATGTGGCCGAATGCGCCGGCGGGCCCAGTGCGGTGAAATACGGGGTGACCCGGGATTACGTACTCGGCCTGGAGGCGGTCCTGCCCAACGGTACGGTTCTTGAGACCGGGGTGCGGACCGCCAAGGGGGTGGTCGGCTACGATCTTACCCGGTTGCTGGTCGGTTCCGAAGGCACCCTGGGGGTGGTTACCAGGATCATGGTCCGGCTCCTTAGCCTGCCGGCCGCCAAGGAGACCTTTCTGGTTCTGGCCCCCACCCTGTTCCGGGCAACCACCCTGGTGACGACTATTCTGCAAAAGGGTTTCCTGCCCTGCACCCTGGAATATATGGACCGGACCGCCATCAGGACGGTGGCGCCGATGCTGGCCGAACCCCTGCCGGCCGGGACCGGGGCCCTGCTCCTGGTGGAGGTGGACGGCGACAAAGAGGATGTGGCCGGACAAGGCCGGCGGCTGATGGAATTTCTGGACAGCCGGCCGGACCTGCTTGCTGTCCGCCGGGCCGCGACCGCCGGAGAGGTCGATGCATTATGGGCGGCCCGGCGGGCCATTTCGCCTTCCCTGTTCCAACTCAAACCCCATAAGATCAGCGAGGATGTGGTGGTCCCCAGGAACCGGATTGCCGATCTGGTCGATTTTGTCGAGACCCTGGCCGCGGAACTGGATCTGGTCATCCTCACCTTCGGCCATGCCGGTGACGGCAATATCCATGTCAACATCATGCTTGATCGCGAAAATTCCGATGAACTCAGCCATGCCAGGACCGCAAAAAAGAGGTTGTTCGTCCGGGTGCTGGAACTTGGCGGCACCCTTTCCGGCGAGCACGGCGTCGGGGTGACCAAGGCGGATTATGTGGACATGGAGCTTGATCCGGTGAGCCTGGCGGTGATGCGCCGGATCAAACAGGTATTTGATCCGCACAATATCCTCAATCCGGGCAAAATATTCCCTTCTCTTATTGACTGAGAATTTCAAAGTAAACGAATGGAAAAAAAACGATCGAACCGCAGAGGACGCGGAGGAGCGCAGAAGATGGCTTTTTAAAAATAACTTTACTCTGCGCACCTCTGCGCCCTCTGCGGTAAAAAAATACTGCGAATTTCGAAGTGAATGGAAAAAAAACGATCAACCGCAGAGGACGCGGAGGAGCGCAGAGGATGGCTTTTTAAAAATAACTTTACCCCGCGCACCTCTGCGTCCTCCGCGGTAACAGCTGTTCTGGGTTTTACTGAAAATATCGAACCGCAGAGAACGCGGAGGAGCGCAGAGGACGGCTTTTTAAAAATAACTTTACCCCGCGTACCTCTGCGTCCTCCGCGGTAAAAGCTGTTTTGTTTTTTTTGTGAGAATATCCAGCCGCGGGACCGGGTACCATCACAAAAAAACATTGACACCTAACCCGCCTGCCTTTATATATTCATCTTTTTTCCGGTGAGTCCGATTCCATGGGCAGCGGTTTTTTTTACACGGGTGATCGCGGATGGGGGGAAAACGAAAATATCCGGGTTGTTACGCGTCCATCATTAATTCAGTGACCAGAAAACGGAGTTATCATGATTGAAGTTGAAGTTAGGGGAGATATCGAATACGCCATCCGTCAGTTGAAGAAAAAGCTGCAGATGGATGGGATCAAGCGGGAGTTGAAACGGCGGGAATTTTACGAGAAGCCCAGCGAGAAACGGCGGCGCAAGCAGGCCGAGGCCAAGCGGAAGCTCCGCAAGCTTAAATTTCGTCAGTCCCGCTAAGGGGGTTGAGCGAACCCTAAGGAGCTGAGTCTTGGCCGGTGTCTTCCGGTCTGGTCCGTGGCGCGGAGTCCCACCCTGGTTTTCCAGGGCACCGTTTCAGCATCTCGTTTTTGATCAGGCAAACGGGATATCTGATGAGCATTGATCAGGCCGCAGCGAACCGCGAGGAAAAAAAGAAGAGCATAAAAAACGGACCGGCCGGTCCGGACCGGCCGTTATTATTTTATCAGGACCTGTTTCTCCATTATCTTGCCGCCGAGCGGCGTCTGGCCCGCAATACCATCACCTCCTATCAATACGATTTCAAATCTTTTTTCAGCTATCTTGCCGGCCGGAATATTAATTCCCTGCCGGACATCACCGCCGCGGTAATCCGTGACTATCTCGCCTGGCGGAAAAGCCAGGGCATTTCCTCCCGGAGCAGCGCCCGGTCAGTCTCCATGCTCCGGGCCTTTTTTCGCTTCCTGGCCGCGGAACGGCTTATCAGCGAACTGCCCACCGGGGTGATCGATCTGCCGAAAATCGGCCGGGCTCTACCCACGGTACTGACGGTCGACGAGGTGAATCAGCTCCTGGCCGCCGACGGCAGCGGACCGCTGTCAATCCGCAACAATGCCATGCTCCACCTGCTCTACGCCACCGGATTACGGGTCTCGGAACTGGTGAAATTGCCGCTGGCCGGGGTGGACCTCAATGCCGGACATCTCAGGGTAATGGGCAAGGGGAGCAAGGAGCGGCTGGTGCCTTTTGGCGAGGAGGCCCACGAGCGGCTGGTGAACTACCTGGATCAGACCCGGCCGCTCATTCTCAAGGCCCGGACCAGCGATTTCCTCTTTGTCACCGGCCGGGGTACGGCCATGACCCGGCTTCGATTCTGGCAGATAATCCATGCGGCCGTGCAACATGCCGGGATCAACAAAAAGGTCAGTCCCCATGTACTCCGTCACTCCTTTGCCACCCATCTGCTTGAACATGGGGCCGATCTCCGGGCAGTCCAGTTGATGCTCGGCCATGCCGACATCGCCACCACCCAGATCTATACCCATGTCCACGCCACCCGTTTAAAGAGTATTCACCAGCGTTTTCATCCCCGGGGCTGAAGCCGGAAGACCCTCCTTCGCCTGATGGCTACGGCGGGCAAGCAGAAAAGATATGGAGCGGTGATCGTTGTCTGGAATATAATATTTTCTGACCCCTGACCCCTGACCCCTGACCCCTGACCCCTGA